>JAHDEF010000001.1:0-12061 GCA_020628975.1 Aquimarina sp.
TTTATGGCTTCAAAATTTGAAAAATATTATAAACGGAGGTTGCTTTCTTCCTACTTTTCTGTAGTACTAAGTATTGGTTTAGTCCTGTTTATGCTAGGCTTGTTAGGTATGCTAATTATAAATAGCAAAAAAGTTACCGACCATTTTAAAGAAAAAATAGCTTTAAGTGTTTTTTTAAAAGATACCGCTAAAGAGGTCGAAGTTATTCAATTGACCAAAGCCTTAAAACTCTCTCCAGAAGTTAGAAATACCGTATATATTTCTAAAGATGAAGCAGCGAAAAAACATAGCCAAGCCATAGGAGAAGATTTTGTGCAATTTTTAGGTACGAATCCCTTGCAAAATGGCATTGATGTATATCTAAATGCCGATTATGTTTCTAGTACTAGTATTGAAACCTTAGTGGATACCATAACTTCAAATAATTTTGTAGATGAAGTTTCATACGACAAACCTTTAATTGATTTATTAAATAATAACATACAAAAAATTAGTTTTTGGATATTAGTGGTAAGTGGTATACTAGGCTTAATAGCTATCTTATTAATTAATCATTCGATTCGATTGACAATTTATGCCAAGCGTTTTACAATAAAAACCATGCAAATGGTGGGGGCAACCAAAGCTTTTATAAGAAGGCCTTTTATTCGTTTAAATATGAAGTTGGGTATTATTGCTTGCCTGTTAGCAGTATCAGGTATGTTTGTTGTGATGTATTATTTAGATAAAACATTCCCAAATTTATACTTTTTTGAAAATCAAATACTTTTAGCAGCAGTATTTGGCGGAATAATTTTAGTCGGATTGTTCATTACATGGATCAGTACTTTTTTCGCAACTTCAAGATTTTTAGGGCTTCAAACCGATGAACTTTATTACTAAGGAAGTATGTTCAAAAAAATTTATTTAGGAATTATATTTAGCTTGTTTTTAGTATTTATCTACTTAGCTTATATCACCTTTCAGCCTATAAGAAATGTATCTGCAAAAGAAGTGAAGCCAAAAACTGGTGTTGTATCACACTTAACAGTACAAAATGGAAATTTATTTGTAAGTCTAGAAAATGATAGGCACGTTTATTATGTCAAGCAATATCAAAAACAAGGTTTAGATACGGTAACCCTAAACCAAAAAATTTTAAAAAAAGAAATTACATTACATCATATAAATAAGTGGACTCCGTTGACTAGAGATGGTATACACCCTCATATTTCAAGAATTGAAGTGGCAGGAGAACAAATTTTTAATGAAATAGAAGAATAATGGCTAACAGTAATAAAGATCAAAATACCCCTTCAGAGCACGAATTTGTTTTCGGTAAAAAAAATTATTTATTCATGCTTATAGGCATCGGCGTAATTGCTCTAGGTTTTATACTAATGACAGGTGGAGGAAGCGACGATCCTAATGTATTCAATCCAGCATTGTATAGTTTTCGCAGAATTCGATTAGCTCCAACATTAGTGTTGATAGGCTTCGGTATCGAAGTTTATGCTATTTTGCGCAAAAACTAATTATACTTCATTTTATGGAAACTACAGATGCGATCATCTTAGGAATTATCCAAGGATTGACCGAATTTTTGCCTGTCTCATCAAGTGGTCATTTAGAATTGGGAAAAGCCATTTTAGGCGATACTTCCGTTGGCGAAGAGTCTATGTTATTTACGGTAGTACTACATTTTGCAACAGCAATTAGTACGATTATTGTTTTTAGAAAAGATTTAATTGAAATTTTTAAGGGGTTGTTTCAATTCAAGTGGAATGAGTCAACACAATTTTCGGCAAAAATTATGCTTTCAACACTGCCAGCAGCTTTTGTAGGATTGGTATTCGAAGATGAATTAGAGCAATTATTTGGAGGAAAAGTGTTATTCGTTGGTTTTATGCTATTAATAACAGCCGTATTACTTTGGCTGGCAGATAAGGCGAAGAACACCAATAAGTCGGTAAGTTTTCCTAATGCTATTGTTATAGGAATATCGCAAGCCATTGCCATTTTACCAGGAATTTCTAGAAGCGGAGCCACCATAGGTACTTCGGTTTTATTAGGAAATGATAAAACCAAAGCAGCACGTTTTTCATTTTTAATGGTGTTGCCACTTATTTTAGGTAAAATAGGAAAAGACCTTTTAAGTGGAGACTTAAATCTGCAAAGTGAAAATACCTCTGCAATGGGAATCGGTTTTGTAGCGGCGCTAATTAGTGGTTATTTTGCTTGCAAATGGATGATAGCTTTGGTTAAAAAAAGTAAACTTACGTATTTTGCTATGTATTGTTTTATAGTTGGTACAATAGCAATAGTTGTAGGTTTTACGAAATAGCGCATTGAGTGTAAAAATTTATAAAGTACTAACTATAGTGTGAATGCTAAATCTTAGGATATTCCCCTCCACAAACAAATCATATGGAATCGAATTAGGTCGGGATTCCCGTTCTAATTTCTAGGTGCGCTATCGCTTTCTACAGGATCTTAGCTAAAATCTTTAACTTAAGATATGGTGTAATATTTTTTATGACCAAATCGAGTAACCCAATATTTTAAGAAGCATTTTCCAACGTCTATATCAAGGTAGTTGATTATTCCTTTGGTAAAAAAAAGGAAACTTACGTACTTTGTCGTTTAATATGCGTTTGTAATATCATTTTACGTTCCATAGAAATGAAATAGGCGTAAGCATTAACAACCGTAGTCGCATTAGAGTAAATGAGTAGAGAAGATTTTTTAGCAGGAAAAATTTTATTAATCGATAAACCATTAGAGTGGAGTTCTTTTCAAGTAGTAAATAAACTACGCTGGTTAATTCGAAAGCAATTCAAAATAAAAAAGATAAAAGTAGGTCATGCAGGTACGTTAGATCCCTTGGCTTCGGGTTTATTAATCATTTGTACAGGTAAAGCCACCAAACAAATTAATGAATTGCAAGGTCAAATAAAAGAATACACGGGTACTATTCAATTAGGTGCCACTACACCTTCCTATGATTTGGAAACCGAGGTTAATGCCACATTTCCGACAGCACATATTACTGAAGATTTAATCCATAAGGCTACTTCGCAATTTATTGGAGAAATAGATCAATTACCACCCGTTTTTTCAGCATTGAAAAAAGATGGGAAGCGGTTATATGAATTTGCTCGTAAAGGAGAAGAAGTTCAAGTCGAGCCTAGAAAAATATGTATAGATACTTTCGAAATTACAAAGATCGATGGTACTGCGGTAGATTTTAGAGTGGTGTGCAGTAAAGGAACTTATATTCGATCGTTGGCTTATGATTTTGGAAAGGCCTTAGACACAGGAGGATACCTTATCGCCTTAAGACGCACTAAAATTGGAGATTATTATGTTGAAAATGCACAAACGGTAACAGATTTTCAAACTATGCTTCAATCTATTGAGAAAGTGTAGCTTCTAGTTTCTTTAGAATTTTCAAACGCACTTCATTTTTTAATGTTCCTTTGTGTTCTAATTGAAGCTCTTTCGTTGGTATAATAGGCAAGACATACGATCGTATTTTACCTAGGCTTCCACTAAAAAACGTGTACGAAAATCGCTTTTTGTTATCCGGGAAAACTAAAGGTAATATGGGCAGTTTATGCTCAATAGCCATTCTAAATGCTCCATCCTTAAATTCATCTAAAACAATAGATTCATCATCGGGAACTCCGCCTTCAGGGAAAATACAGATACTTAAGCCCTGTCGAATTCTTTCCTGGCATTGGTCATAGACTTCTTTACGACTTCTAGGGCTATTTCTATCTACTAGAATGCATGTACGCTTGTAAAAGAACCCAAAAACCGGAATTTTAACAAGTTCCTTTTTACCCACAAAGACAAAAGGGTTTTTGATCGTGTATAGCATTAACATGATGTCTAACATTGAAGTATGGTTCGCTACAATCATAAAAGATTGTCCCTTTTCATGAAAAAAACCATCCTTACGAAAAGGAATAAACCCTGTAGTATAAATAACCCATGTAGCCCAAAAACGAGCAAATCTAAAAAAGAAGGGATACCACTCTGATCGAGCAGTAGCAATTAATAAAATAGGGAATGTAATAATTAGTGGAAGAGCCATCATAATATAAAACCAAGACCTCCAGAGTATATAAAATAGTTTTTTCATCTATTTATGTTTACAAATAGTTTTGCTGTTAGCACTTTTAAAGCTCATTTCATTTGCTACAAGGAAGTCTAAAAAACAAAAAACGAAGTCGAAGCTTGACAATAGATTGAAAATCAACATGGATGTTCAGCTTCGCTCAATGTGCGATGTCTTAATTTTTAGACGGCCTAAAAAATATGAATGGAAAGATAAAGCATATACCTTATTGCTTAAAGCCTAAAGCTTAAATATATTTGCCATGAAAACGAGAATAGCATTATGGCAAAAATTTTAACAGGAGTTCAAAGCACAGGGGTTCCACATTTAGGAAATATTTTAGGAGCAATTTTACCAGCCATAGAAATGGCAAAGGACCCTAAAAATGAATCTTATCTATTTATTGCCGATATGCATTCGTTGACCCAAATTAAAGAAGCAAAAACATTAAGAGAAAATACATTTTACACGGCCGCCGCTTGGTTAGCTTGCGGATTAGATGTTTCCAAAACGGTTTTTTACAAGCAAAGTGATATTCCTCAAGTAACAGAATTGAATTGGTATTTAAGTTGCTATTTTCCCTACCAGCGCTTAACATTAGCGCATTCCTTTAAAGATAAAGCAGATCGTTTGTCTGACGTCAATGCGGGCTTATTTACATATCCTATGCTTATGGCGGCAGATATATTGTTATATGATGCAGAACTTGTTCCTGTAGGGAAAGATCAATTACAGCATTTAGAAATGACGCGTGATGTGGCCTCGCGAATACATTCTCAAGTGGGTAAAGATGTTTTTGTATTGCCAGAAGCCACTACTCAGGAAAATACAATGTACGTTCCTGGAACCGATGGCGCAAAGATGAGTAAATCTAAGGGAAATACGATTAATATCTTTTTGCCAGAAAAAAAATTAAGAAAGCAAATTATGGGTATTCTAACCGATGCTACACCTTTAGAAGCCCCTAAAGATCCTGACACCTGTAATGTGTTTGCTTTGTATAGTATTTTGGGAACTGAAGAAGAAATAGCAGAGCTTAGAGCAAAATATGTGGCGGGTAATTTTGGGTATGGTCATGCAAAGCAAGCTTTATTTGAATTGATACTTAAGAATTTTGCCGAAATAAGAACGCGTTTTGATCATTATATCGCCAATCCGAAAGAAGTAGAAGAGGCTTTAAGAATTGGTGCTGATAAAGCATCACGAGTAGCCACTAAAACACTTAGAAGAGTAAGGAAAGCTATAGGGTATTAGCAGTCTATAGGTTTTGAATTGAATGAATACACAAGCGATTTGTTTATAAAACGAATCGCTTTTTTGTTTGCCAATTGTAATTTTATATCTGGTGCTATACGGTAAGATTATGCTGATCGTCACGACTGTTATAAAGTTATAATTAGCATAACTAAACAAAAACAAAATGAAATATTCAATCAAAAGGTTACTAGCCGTTTTAGGTATAGTCCTTACAGGGAGTCTAATGAATGCCCAAGTAGAAGTCGATGTCAATTTCGATTTACGACACGTCGTAGGAGGAGAAGATAATTTTGACAGAGAAAAATTCATAACACTTCACGCAGGTGCGACAGAGAATGATTACAATGTCGAGCTACCAAAATTAGACAGTTTATTAGTGCTTTATGGAGCCAATTATGGTAGAGAAACAGGAAGGATGCGTTTTCTTTCTAGCCAAGTTACCGAAGATCCAAATAGGCCAGGATTTGCCGATCCAGCAAGTATTACAGCTAGAGGGAATCAGTTAAATACAAATTATAGTCTTTTTCAAACAGGAAAACACAGTACCCAGAATCGTGGACGCCTTATTACAGCAGCACAGGATAGACCTTTTTTTCCTGACGGTACATTGACCGATTCGGGAAACTTTGCTTTTTCTACTGCTAATGGACCAGCCGATGATGATTTTGGAACAGCTACAGGTGAGTTTATGGGAATATTTGTTAGAGATGCTTATGGAGATGATCCAAATTCAGGATTAGATGGACCACCAAGACCAACTTGGGTGGAAGCGATCAATGAGCCTTTCTTTCCGTTATTTGATTTTACAAATGATACTCCAGCAACTGTTGATGAGATTTTCGAATTTCATAGAAGTGTAGCTCGTGAAGTAAGAAGATTTAATCCAGACGTTTTAGTAGGAGGTTTTACCAATGCATTTCCCGATTTGCAATTTTTTGGTGGTAGAGGAGAAAATCAGCAAATCTTTGGACAATGGGAGCAGCGTTGGGAAGAGTTTATTGACACCACGGGTGACGATATGGATTTCTATTCGGTTCACTTATACGATTTTCCTAGTATAGGAGGAGGTTTAGAAATACTTCGTAAAGGAGGGAATATAGAAGCCGTATTGGATATGATTGAACACTACAATACCATTAGGTGGGGTAGTGTAAAACCGTGGGTTATCTCGGAGTATGGGTCTCAATTAAATGATTTTTTTAGACAGAATTGGACTCCCGGGAGAGATTGGTTTATTCTAAGAGCCTTTTCTTCTATGATGATGCAATTTATGGAACGCCCTGATGTAATAGATGTCACGATTCCTTTTGTATTAACACGTGCTGAGTTTTTACACGGTGGTGCTGCAAATCAAGGATATGTATATCCTTGGCGTATGATGAGAAGGGCAGAAGAATTACCATTGATAGGCCCGTTAACTCAAGCAAATCTATACCCACCATTTCCTAATTTTACCGCACCTGCAGATCAAGAATATGCATTTACCGATATCATTAAATTTTATGAACTTTGGGCAGATGTAAATGGAACTCGAGTAGATACGAAATCGACAGACTTAGATATCATGGTTGACGCTTATGTAGATACTGCTAATAATAAAGCGCATCTAATTTTAAATAGTCTTGATGAAACAGACTTATTGATCAATTTGAATCAAGTAGGTCTTGACCCATCTAATGTATCAGGGGGTGAGATATTGCACTTATTTTTAGGCAATGATGGAAATCCTACCCTTACTAGAGATCCATTTACAACACTTCCTGAAACGGTTACTTTAGCAGAAGAAGGTACCATGATTATAGAGTATAATCTTAATAATACTCCTGTGGTTGACGGTACTTCCGAAGAGCGAAAAATTTATGCATTATCGGCGAATCCAAGCCTTCCTGTAGAGCAACAAGGAGATGTTTTCCCTAGGAATATTCAAGCAAATCAACCTATCTCATTTACAATCCCAGGGGTTACTTTGGGTGATAATGGAGAAGCGGTATTACGCTTGGGTGTTGGAAGGCAGATTAATACACCACTTATTCCAACAGTAACGGTAAATGGTTCAGCTATTCAAGTCCCTACGGATTATAGAGGAGATAATCAGTCAGATAGAGCTTCTAGAGGAAATGGGCAAAATATCTTTTTTGGAATGTTAGAAGCGGAGGTCCCTTATGATCTTTTAGTTGCTGGAGATAATACGATAGTAGTTACATTCCCTGATAATGGAGGAGCGGTAAGTAGTTGTGCATTACAAACATTTGAGTTTTCAAGACCTGTTGAACGAACCGAAGGGGGTAACAGAACACGTGCGATAACTTTTGATAATAGAACCGATTTTATTGAAGAAGGAGATATAGATCCTACTGTTGAGATTAATCAGGCTTTAGATATTACAGTAACTTATAGCACTGGTGCTGTATCAGGCGTAGAAGAAGATCTATTTTTTGTAGCAACATTTTTAAGGCTAGTTGATAATAATGGGGCAACGGTTAGAGATACAGCTTTTACGACGTCTGTGCCTGGTTCAGCAGCCAACTTTGATACTGCTAACTATCAATATACGATTCCCGAACAATTTCAAGACGGAAGTCCTGTGTTGCCTTCATCTCAATTAACCAATGGCCAGAGTTATGTTTTAGTGATTTTTATGTCTGTGGATGATAATGGAGGTTTTGTAAATGCAAATGCACCAATAAATATTGTACCTCAAGAGGCATTATCTATTGATAGCTTTGATGATAGTGAAAATGCAATTGCAGTTGTATATCCAAACCCAGCAAGTTCTAATGTGACCATAGGTAATGCCATTTTTAATTCATGGAATCTTTACGATCTTTCTGGTAAAAAAGTCATGCAAGGAAATGAAACGAGTTTTTCTGTAGCATCACTTAATACAGGGATTTATTATCTAGTGCTTGATAATAAATCAGTATTGAAGGTGGTAAAAGAGTAATTTTAGAGATTAATCATAAAAAATGCCCACTTAGAAATATTTCTAAGTGGGCATTTATATTTTTTCAATTGTGTTTAGTTACTTCAAACTAAATTTTGAAAGTTTTTTCACAGTGTAAGATTAAAGATCAAAACCAAGATCGGTTCTAAAGTACATGTCTTTAAACTTAATTTTTTCAATGTTTTTATATGATATTTTTAAAGCTTCATCAAAGTTCTCACCAAAAGAAGTAACGGTTAATACACGTCCTCCATTGGTAACGATATTACCATCTTTTAATGTAGTTCCTGCTTGAAAAACGATTGAACTTTCGACAGTTTCAATACCTGTAATGATATCTCCTTTATCATATGCCTCTGGGTAACCACCAGCAACGGTCATTACAGTTACAGCGGTTCTAGGATCAAGATCTAGTTTAACTTCATTTAAAGTTTGGTTTCCAACATGTTTAAATAAGTCAACAAGGTCATTTTTTACACGAGGAAGTACAGCTTCTGTTTCAGGGTCACCCATACGAACATTGTATTCAATGACTTTAGGATCGTCCTCAACTTTAATCAAACCAATAAAAATAAATCCTTTATAGTCAATATTATCTTTACTTAAACCGTTTACAGTAGGCTTTACAATTTGATTTTCAATTTTTTCCATGAAGGCCTTATCAGCAAATGGCACTGGAGAGATCGCTCCCATACCTCCTGTGTTTAGTCCTGTATCGCCTTCTCCTATGCGTTTGTAATCTTTTGCTGTTGGTAACGTGATATAGTTTTTTCCATCAGTAAGCACAAATACACTAAGCTCGATACCATCAAGAAACTCTTCAATCACAACTTTGGCACTTGCTTCACCAAATTTTTGATTAGCAAGCATATCTTCTAATTCTTGTTTAGCTTCTTCAAGATCATTTAGAATCAAAACTCCTTTACCAGCAGCTAAACCATCAGCTTTTAATACATAAGGAGCATTCAACGTTTCTAAAAATGCTTTTCCTTTTTCTAAAGTATCAGAAGTAAAACTTTCATAGGCAGCTGTTGGAATGCTATGTTTCACCATAAATTCTTTAGCATATTCTTTACTTCCTTCAAGCGTAGCGCCTTCTTGTGAAGGACCAATAACTGTTATTTCTTTAAGATGCACATCTTTTTTGAAAAAGTCACTAATTCCAGCCACTAATGGAACCTCTGGGCCCACGACAACCATAGTAATATTTTCTGCAAGAACAAGTTCTTTGATTTTCTCAAAATCGGTAACCTCAATGTCTACATTAGTTGCAATGGCTGCAGTACCTGCATTACCAGGTGCAACAAATAAGTTACCGCACTGTTTACTTTCAACTAGTTTGTAAGCAAATGTGTGCTCTCTTCCTCCCGAACCTACTATTAAAATATTCATGGTCTGTTGTTCAAAAATTTAGACTGCAAAAATAGTGATATTGATAATTTACTATTGATAATTTAATATTTATTATTCGGTAGTTTAGGAAAGAGTTTTAAATGAATAATAAATAGACAATTGAAATTCATCAATTAATAGGCTTTTTCTTGTCCTTTAAATAGAAGAATAAAGGTGTCGAAAATGATTTTAAAGTCCATTAATAGACTCCAGTTTTCAATATAAAAAACATCATGGCGAACACGCCCAATAATATCAGCATCTGATTGGACCTCACCACGATATCCTCTTACTTGAGCTAAGCCAGTAATACCTGGGCGAACAGAGTGCCTAAATACAAATTGAAATTTATCTATTTTTTTAGCATACGCATTAGTATATCTTGGAATATGTGGTCTAGGACCTACAATACTCATGTCACCAAGTAAAACATTTACAAACTGTGGTAGTTCATCAATACTTGTTTTTCTTAAAAAACGACCTATTTTGGTAACGCGGTTATCTTCTTTAGAAACGTGAAGTTTATCATTTGAAGGCTGCACTTTTAAGGACCTGAATTTATAACACCAGAATTCTCCGTAATTCACTCCATTTCTTTTGTGGACAAAAAACAGCGGTCCTTTTGATTCTAATTTTATAATGATAAACAAAATAGGAGTTAACCAAGATAAAATACCGACTATTACCAATAAAGCAAAAACAATATCGATAAGTCTCTTTAAAATAATATTAGCCTGAAAATGTAAAGGCATTTTAGGCACAGATAATACGGGTATGTAATCGTAATAATCCGTTTGTAAATGTGTTACAGGGATGCGTTCTACATCAGGTACAAACTTTAATACAATACCGTTGCTTTCACAGTAGTTTACCAAATCGTTTACATTATCATTTCCATTTTCGTTGACAGCACAGTAAACTTCATCGATTCTATTATTTTTTAAATATTCAAAACCTTTATCTAAATTATCAGGCTGGTCTTCTACAAAAGAGTTACTTATTTGGTATCCTAAATTTCTTTTTCTACTAAAAAAGTTAATTAATTCTCGCGTTTGTTTACTGTTACCAATTACTAAAACCGTTCTATTATTTCCGTTAAAAAGGAGTCGATATTTTCGTAACGCAGCATATACTAAAAATTTATTGATAGATATTATCGCCATTGTAACAGTAACAAATTCAACAACTTCCAATGCCGATATTTGATCCAACTTAACAATACCTAAATAAGCAAAAACCAATAAAAATATGATTAGCGTTTGCTTTATACAGTAGCCTAAGATTTTTACTATAGTAGTAAAACGGTATACTTCGTAAAAACGTACAATACTTGCGCCAACTAACCAGCCGCTTATTAAATATCCAAAATATAAATAGCTTGAAGATGCGTGAAGAAAATAATATGCCCCCAGACATAAGGTAATAAGATCAACCCCGACCATGATGGGCCTTATAAGAAATGAAAATCCTTTTTTGGGTTTTATGGGCATTGACTATTTTTTTATAAAGTCGTCGAAATTTTTGTGTTCGACTTTGTACCAATTTTCTTCTGGTAGCGATGCAAAATAGTCAATTGTTTTTTGTAAACCAACAGTTCTCAGTACTTTCGGTTCCCAGTGTAATAATTTTTTAGCTAAATCGATGTTTGGCCTACGTTTCAACGGGTCATCTTTAGGTAAACCTTCGAAAACGATTTCTTGATTTGAGCCTGTTAGTGCCAAAATTTCTTTGGCAAAATCTAGAATGCTAATTTCGGAAGGATTTCCAATATTCACGGGTTGGCTGTAATTAGAGTGTAAAAGTCTATAAATACCTTCAACTTGATCGGTGATGTAACAAAATGAACGAGTTTGTGATCCATCACCAAAAACAGTTAAATTTTCATTTCGTAAACATTGACCGATAAAGGCTGGTATCACACGGCCATCGTTCATGCGCATTCGTGGGCCGTAAGTATTAAAAATTCTAACGATTCGAATGGGTAAGTCGTGAAAAGTATGATAAGCCATGGTCATAGCTTCTTGAAAACGTTTGGCTTCATCATAAACACCACGAGGTCCTACAGAATTTACATTACCATAATAATCTTCACTTTGCGGGTGCACCAAAGGGTCTCCATAAACTTCGCTAGTAGAAGCTATAAGCATTATTGCTCGTTTGGCTAAGGCCAAACCTAAGCAGTTATGGGTGCCTAGTGATCCCACTTTTAATGTTTGAATAGGAATTTTTAGATAATCTATAGGGCTTGCAGGTGAAGCAAAATGTAAAATATAATCTAAATGCCCTTTAATTTCAATATGTTCGGTAACATCGTGTTCTATAAATTCAAAATTAGAGTTATCAGATAAGTGCGAAAGGTTGTCCTT
>JAHDEF010000001.1:12071-30712 GCA_020628975.1 Aquimarina sp.
CCCAGTGATGAAGTTATCCATTCCAATAACAAAGTAGCCTTCGTTTAGAAATCGATCTACAAGGTGTGAACCTAAAAAACCTGCCGCTCCTGTGATTAAAACTCTTTTTTGCATATATCTTATCAATTCGAATTATTCAAATAAAGTGCTGGTACTCGTTGTATTTAATATTTGACTTAATATTTTTTCAGTAATGGTATAAGTAGGTTTAACACCAGTTGTACCCAATCCACCCGAAGCTAAAGTGCTTCCTGTTTGTAAAGGATTATCAGAAGCGTAATAGGCATAGCGAACTTTAACATTTTCGGCAATACTATGGCGTATTTGTGAAGCTGCCTGAATGGCTTTTTGATAATGCGCACCTTCCATTTCTAAACCTATGGTTTTCCAAGTAGATTCATAAAAGAATTGAAGTAAGTCTTTATTTTGTAATGAAGTTCCTAAAACGGTTATCATACTTCCTTCGCAGGTTACCATATCGCTATCTTCAAAGTCTTCTTTACACAGTTCATTTATGAAAGGGTAATTACCCGAGCTTCCTTCAAAAATATGTGCATTGGGTATCATAATATCCCCTTTTTCCCCTTCTAAAATTCCTGCTTTCCCCATAATAGAAACAGAATCAATATTCATATAGAATAATGTTTCGTTGGGTGCCTCAAAAGGTTTTAATAGCTCATCCATAGCTCCGAAAGCTTGTTCCCCGAAGGCATAGTCCATAACTAGAATAACAGGGGCTGTCT
The DNA here is from genome assembly GCA_020628975.1 of Aquimarina sp. GTDB lineage: Bacteria > Bacteroidota > Bacteroidia > Flavobacteriales > Flavobacteriaceae > Aquimarina. The sequence goes on from JAHDEF010000001.1 coordinate 12,815, forward strand.
TTGGGTCATCGTAAGATAGACTTGAAATTTTTAGCGTATCGAAAATTTGAACGTCTATATGCGAACGGCTATTGTCTTCTATCAAAAACATGCCATTTTTTAAGGCATATTGTTTAATATCTTTTCTTAATTCGTTGTTGGTATCGTCGCTTAACAATTCATACAATTCCATTCTTGATGCATTTGGAAATTGTTTTTTCAAAACAACTTCAGCAAAAAGCGTATTCATTACACTGTGCATATTTGCACTTATGATATGCAAAGGTCTTTCAAAAAGATTCTTTTGATGAATCCATTTTTTTATTTGGTAAGCCCAAAAAGTAGAATGTATATGATGTCCAATTTGATCGCGAAGTACAGGGCTAAAATTAATTTCTCTTTTCTTATCCTGTAAAGCTTCTTGTAATGAAATATTTCCTAGCCCGTAAATAAATTTAACTAAAACATCAGGATCTTCGGATGAGGCAAATTTTTCATAATTAGTGGCTACCTCTTGAAAACTTCTACCTAAAACAAAAGCTAGATGTGAAATAGCTATATTTCGTTCTTTTTCAGAAAGTGGTGCTTTAGTAGCAAAAGCTTCAATTTTTTCCCAATCTCTTTTAATGCTATCATCTTCTTCTAGCTGTACTCGCTTCCTTATTTTTTCAGCTTCCATATACATGAAAGTAAGATGTGTTAGAATATCATAAATTTCCGAGCGTCCTCGGGTTACCTCAATATTCATTTGTTCTGCATCTATGCGGTAGCAATTACGCCTTCTTTTTTTTGGAATAATTACCTCAAAATCGGCTTCTTGGTAGCCTTCCTCGCTAGTTAAATTTATGAATCTACATTCTTCTATACCCTTGGGAAGCCTTTCCATTACGTAAAGTAACCCATTTAGCTCTACTTTATCTTCGTTGATAGAACCATATATTTCAGGTCTAAGGGCAAGCAAAGCTTCTCTTAACGTTTCTCCTGAAATACCCATGGGTTTATAAAAACCTCTATTAAATAAATGACGCATAGCAATATATAATCGCTCAATGGCATTGGTGCTTTCTTGTGCCCTTGAAGGGCTGTAACTGTGGAATGAAGCGTTCATTTAAGCAATGTAGTTTTGTAATGCGTCAGCAATTTTACGATCGTTTGAAAGGCGAGGTAATTTATTTTGTCCGCCCAGTTTACCGATAGATCTCATGTAGTCGTTAAATCCATTTGCCAATATAGGCGTAATTACTAGGGGTTGAAGAATTTTTCCTTCAATTAAATCTTTATAATATACGTTTTGTTGCTGTAATTGACGATCAATTTCTAAGCGTAAGGCTTCTAAATTTTTTGGTTTTTCTTGAAATTCTACAAACCATTCATGATAAGGTAAACCTTGTTCGGGAGTTACTTGTGGGGCTACCGTAAATTCTTGTATAATATCTCCTGTTTTTGCCACAGCCAAATCTAACGCTTGTTCAACTTCTTTACCAATAACATGTTCGCCAAAGGCAGAAATAAAGTGTTTTATTCGGCCAGAAACAATAACGCGATAGGGGGAAGTGTTTACAAATTGAATGGTATCACCAATGTTGTAGCACCAAAGCCCAGCATTGGTTGAAACAAGCATGACGTAATTAATACCTATTTCAACATCTTCTAGCGTTATACGTTTTGGGTTTTCGTCGAAGAACGTAGTTGCTTCTATAAATTCGTAGAAAATTCCTGAACTTAATTGCAATAACATACCCTCTTCATTTTGAGTATCTTGGTAAGCAAAAAAACCTTCAGATGCAGGATATAATTCTATTCTAGGAACTTCTTTACCTATAAGTTTTGTCAAAATTCCTTTATAAGGATCAAAATTTACACCCCCGTAAATAAACAGGTTAAAATTCGGGAAAACCTCTGTAATCGTTTTGTCTGTTTTAGCTACAATACGTTCAAAATACATTTGTACCCATGGCGGGATACCACTTATGATACCCATATCCTCGTTTAGAGTTTCGTCGATAATAGCTTCTACTTTTTGTTCCCAATCATCAATGCAATTGGTTTCCCAGCTAGGCATTCTGTTTTTTTGCAAATAGCTTGGTACATAGTGAGCTACAATTCCTGATAGCCTTCCCAAATTGACACCGTTTTTATCTGTCAGTTCAGGACTTCCTTGCAGAAAGATCATTTTACGATTTACAAAATCAGCTATACCCGTTTCAGCTACATAACAAAGAATAGCATTTCTTGCATTGTTAATATGAGTGGGCATAGAAGCTTTAGTAATAGGAATATATTTTGCCCCGCTCGTTGTGCCAGAGGTTTTGGCAAAGTATAAAGGTTTACCAGGCCATAAAATATCGGCAGCTCCTTCTACTACTTGATCAACATACGGTCGTAAAGCTTCGTAATCGCGAACCGGTACTTTAGTAACAAAGTCTTGGTATGAATGGATATTTTTAAAGTCGTGATCGATTCCAAACCTTGTATTCTTGGCTTGTTCGATCAATGAATGAAACACCTTTTGTTGTGTTTCTAGGGGGCGTGATGCCCATTTATGAATATCTCGGGCTACTTTTTTTGCAAAAAGCTTAGCGGCGAAAGATTTTATAGACATAGTTTATTTTTCAAAATCAATGTACTTACTAGGGTCAAGTGGCTGTTGATTGTCCCATAACTCAAAATGCAAATGTGGTCCAGTGCTTAGTTCGCCAGTGGTGCCAGCTATAGCTATTACTTCGCCTGCTTCCACCAAATCACCTTGTTGTTTAAAAATTTTACTATTGTGTTTGTATATAGATGACAAGCCTGATTTATGTTTAATTACAATAACATTTCCCGTATCAGGATTCCATTCACTGAAAATAATAACACCGTTGGCAGCAGCTACTACGTTAGTGTTTGCGTCAACAGCAATATCGACCGCATAATGTTTTTCTTTAAAACTAAATTTAGAGGTAATATGCCCTTTTACAGGAGGAAAAAATAAAAATTCATTATCAATTTGAGCGGTATTAATATTAAATTTTTCTTTTTGTTGAATCTCTTTTTGCAAAGCGATTACTTCGTTTGAAGGTTTTATATCAATACTTTCAAAAGATAATTTACTATTATTACCAGTGGTGTCTAATTGCAAATCACTGTATTCTATTTGCCCTGTGAGTACTTTTTGAATAGACTCATAATACTTTTGGTTAAGTTTCATTCGTCTAGCTAACGAATCTGTTTGATAAGCTAGTTGGGTAGTTTGCAGGCTATAATTGGCTTTACTATAACCAGGTATGTATTCTTTTAAAGGTGAAAAAGCAATTAAAAAAATAGTTGCTGTTGTTAAAAGCAAAGCCCCTATGCCTACAAAAACAAAAACATTCAATCGAGATAACTTAAAGGATACTTGCTCTTCGAAAGTATTTTCATTGAGGATAACTAAACGGTATTTGTTTAGTAGTTTTTCAGCAAATGAGCTTTTTTTTTGTTTCTTTTTTGCCATAATAGTTACTGCACAAATATAAATGATTTAGCATCAAATTACTTTTTTAATTTAAGGATAGCTACTGCAAATATGTTATTATTTTAACGATTGAAAAGAAAGCTTATGATTCAAGGCTGTACTATTTTTTTCTTTGTAACTTTGAAGCCTATTTAAAAAGTATACCAAATGTTACAGTCTATATTTCTTGGATTTGTAGGTACCCCTCAAATCATTTTAATCGTAGTAGTTGTTTTATTGTTATTTGGAGGAAGAAAAATTCCTGAATTGATGCGTGGATTGGGTAGTGGAATTAAAGAATTTAAAGATGCTACTAAAGACGAAGATGACAAAAAAGAAGATGAGCCAAAAATAGAAGCTTAATTCTGTTTTTTTAAAGAAAAGATATTTAAAGCTGGGTGTAACCCAGCTTTTTTTGTTTTTATGAGCCGATTAATTATTATAATCGGCTCATATTTTTCGTATTTTTGAGCCGATTACAGAAATTAATCGGTTCATTTTGTTTCTAACATTCAATAATAATTGTTACAAATCGTATAATATATTACTAACTCTAGTTTACAAACCTCAACACATAGTAATTCTTCTTACCACGTTGCAGTAACACAAATTGATTATTTATTAAATCACTTTCTGTAATGGTGAAATCTTCTTTTACTTTATCACGATTTACGGAAATAGCATTTTCTTTTAAAGCTCTACGTGCTTCACCATTTGATTTTAAGAAGTTTGTTTTTTCGCCTAAAGCACTAATAATATTAACGCCCTCATTTAATTCCTCTTTTGACAATTCTGCCTGAGGTACGCCTTCAAAAACATCTAAAAAAGTAGCTTCGTCTAATTTCTTAAGATCATCAGCAGTCGATTTTCCAAATAAAATAGAAGAAGCAGCAATCGCATTTTCTACATCTTCAGCAGAGTGAACCAGCGTAGTAATTTCCTCGGCCAAACGTTTTTGTAATAATCGAGTGTGTGGTGCTTCTTTGTGTTCAGCAATTAATTGGGCAATAGTTTCTTGGTCTAAAAAAGTAAAAATTTTGATATACTTTTCGGCATCTTCATCACTTGTATTCAACCAATACTGATAAAACTTATATGGAGAAGTTCTATTTTTATCTAACCAAACATTTCCGCCTTCAGATTTCCCAAATTTCGAGCCATCTGATTTTGTAATTAAAGGACAAGTAATCGCATAGCCTTTTCCGTTACCAATACGACGAATTAGTTCTGTTCCTGTGGTAATATTTCCCCATTGATCACTTCCTCCCATTTGTATAGAACAGTTGTTGTTCTTGTATAAATGTAAAAAGTCATAACCTTGCACTAATTGATAGGTGAATTCCGTAAACGACATTCCGTTTGAAGATTCTGCGCTTAATCGATTTTTTACCGAATCTTTAGCCATCATATAGTTCACACTAATATGTTTGCCGACGTCGCGTATAAATTCAAGGAATGAAAAATCTTTCATCCAATCGTAATTATTCACTAGTTGCGCCGCATTTTCGGCACTACTATCAAAATCTAAAAATTGGCCTAGTTGCTTTTTTATAGCTTCTTGGTTATGCCTTAAAGTGGGTTCATCTAACAAATTTCTTTCAGCAGATTTCCCCGAAGGGTCACCAATCATACCCGTTGCACCACCTACTAATGCCACAGGGCGATGCCCACAGCGTTGGTAATGGCTTAACATCATAATAGGAACAAGATTACCAATATGTAAAGAATCAGCCGTAGGGTCGAAACCTACGTATGCCGAACGCATTTGCTCTAAAAGATGCGCTTCGGTGCCAGGCATGGCATCGTGTAACATTCCTCTCCAAGTAACTTCTTCTATAAAATTTTTAGGCATTTTTTCAATTTTGTTAAAAGATATCTTAATTAATTTTCTTGATTAAATAATAGCATTTTTTCTATAAAGAAAGTAATGGTTATTTTGTCAAGATGAGAAAAGAAGTCTTTTTATATGCAGCGGCAAAGATAGAGATGCATAAGTATATTATCAAGGAAAGCTGTTGATAGCTGCATAGCAATATGTATTTTTGTTAAAACTACAGGTATGATTTTGGTTACAGGTGCTACTGGTTTGGTAGGAACATACTTAATCGCAGCGCTTTTAAAACGCAACAAGCAACCTATTCGAGCGCTTTATCGTAGCGGCGATAAATTAGAAACTGCTAGGGCTGTTTTTTCAACGTACATAACTCAAGGTACTTCAACTGAAATTTTTGATCGTGTTGAATGGTTTGCTGGTGATATAATAGATATTCCTGTATTAGAAAAAGCTTTCGAGGGTGTTACAGAAGTATATCATGTTGCGGGATGTGTTTCATTTCAACCGAAAGATGCCGAGTTGTTGCGAAAAATAAATCGCGAGGGCACAGCCAATATGGTCAACTTATCATTAGATTTCAAAGTAGAAAAATTCTGTTATGTAAGTTCTATAGCAACCCTAAATAAATCACCAAAACAAGATTTTTATACAGAAGAAAGTCATTGGGATCCTGAGCTTAAAAATTCCATTTATGCAATTTCTAAATACGGAGGCGAAATGGAAGTTTGGCGCGCTACGGAAGAAGGTTTAAATGCTGTGATCGTAAATCCTGGAATAATAGTAGGCAGCGGCTTTTGGAATACAGGAAGTGGTCGTTTGTTTAGCGGATTAAAAAAAGGCACCCCATTCTATATGGAAGGTGGCTCGGGATATGTTGATGTTAGAGACGTAGTTGAAATTATGTGTTTACTTATGGAAGAAAATAAGTTTAGGCAACGCTATATTTTGGTTAGTGAAAATGTAAGTTTCAAGTCGTGTATTGATCAAATTTCAATCATATTAGGTAAGAAACCACCCAAAACAAAAATTCCTAATTGGGGGCTGAAAGTAATTTCTTGGATAGAAACTTTATTAAGTTATGTAAGTAATTATACGCCAAAGTTTTCAAAAGAGTTACTGCTAGGCTTATTTGAAGAAAATCGCTATGACAACACTAAAATTAAAGAGTCTCTTGATTTTAAATTCATAAAAATTAGCGACGCATTAAAAGTACATGGAGAGAATTACAAAGAATTTCTAAAATCTTAACGATTTTCAAATGATTCATCATCCTTTACGTTTTTAAAAGTTTTAGGATTTTGATTGCTTTTGCTATATCTATTATATAAAGAATCGTGAAGTTGAAATCGTACTTCTAAACTATCTTCAACACGTTGGTAAATAGCTTTCAGGTCTTTGGGCTCATACCCATAATAGGCTAAGTTTTCAGCAATTGTTAAACTATCAATCCCTATTTTTTTGTTGATATAATCTTTAAAGTCAATACCAGAATGTTTTTTAACGCCACTAGCTACTGTTGAGGTGGCTTTCAAAATAGTCAACTCGATCAAGGTATTCACCATTTCATCTTCTGTTAACAAATGCGACGGAGTAGGTCTTTTATCAATGGATTGACAGCTTAAACATAAAGCCATCAATCCTAAAAAATATTTTCTATACATGTTGTGTTATCTATCGAATGTCAATCGCTTTGCAAAACGCTCATTTTCATTCACCTTTCCGTTTTCATAAGCAATATTTCCGTTCAAAAATGTATGAGAAATTTGAGATTTAAACGTGTTTCCTTCAAAAGGCGACCAGTTACATTTGTATAAAATATTGTCTTTTTCTACCGTCCAAGGTTTATTTAAGTCTACCAAAACGGCATCAGCAAAATATCCCTCTTTTACATACCCGCGTTTTTCTACTTGAAATAAAATGGCAGGATTGTGACAAGCCTTTTCTACAATTTTTTCTAAACTGATTTTTCCTTGGTGATACATCTCTAGCAATGCTATTAAAGCATGTTGTACCAATGGTCCGCCAGATGGTGCTTTGGTGTATATATTATCTTTCTCATCTAAAGTATGCGGTGCGTGGTCGGTTGCAATCACATCAATTTTATCGGCAAGTAAACCGGCTAATAGCGCATCTCTATCTTGAGCTGTTTTGACGGCAGGATTCCACTTGATGTGGGTTCCTTTAGTGTGATAATCTTCATCGCTAAACCACAAGTGGTGAATACACACTTCTGCAGTAATTTTTTTGTCTTTTAAAGGAATAGAATTGTCAAACAGCGCCAATTCTTTAGCGGTAGAAAGGTGAAAAACGTGTAAACGAGCCCCCGTTTCTTTGGCTAATTCTATTGCTTTTGATGAAGAAAGGTAGCAAGCTTCTTCACTTCGAATAATAGGGTGTAGATGAATAGGAATATCTTCTCCAAATTCTTCTAAATGTGCCGCCATATTTTTGCGTATAGTAGCTTCATCTTCACAATGAACAGAAATAACTAAATCAGTCGATTTAAATATACTGCGCAATGTATCAGGATTGTCAACAAGCATATTACCTGTTGAAGAACCTAAAAATAGTTTTAAGCCAGCAACTGAATTCTTGTCAACTTTTAAAACTTCTTCCAAATTGTCGTTGGTGCCACCAAACATAAATGAGTAGTTGGCATAACTGGTTTTTGAGGCAGTAGTAAATTTATCTTCAAGCAATTCAATAGTGGTGGCTTGTGGCACCGTGTTTGGCATTTCTATAAAACTAGTAATACCACCAGCAATAGCAGCTTTCGATTCTGTTTCTATGTTGGCTTTGTGGGTTAAACCCGGCTCACGAAAATGTACCTGATCGTCAATTAGACCAGGTAATAAGTATTTGCCCGTTCCATCGATTAAAGTAACGTTTTCTTCTAGTTGTGAAACATTAATATTAGGAGCTATAGTTTTAAATATACCATTTTCAATAAGTACATCCGTAAATTCAATAGTTCCCTCGTTAATGAGTTGCGTGTTCTGTATTAAGATCTGCATTTGGTTTGCTAAAAAGTGTTTTTATTTTCATTAAAATTACCCCAAAAATAGCTTCTGAGATAATTCCTTTTGTCATTTTTGAATCACCTCGAGTTCGATCTGTAAAAATTACAGGAACTTCTAAAAATTTTGCGCCCTTAAGGTATGCTTTGTATTTCATTTCAATTTGAAAAGCATAGCCTACAAATCGAATTTCAGAAAAGTCAAAAGAAAGCAATAAGCGTTTAGAATAGCCCACAAATCCGGCGGTAGTGTCATGAATAGGCATTCCAGTAATTAAGCGAACATATTTTGAAGCTCCATAGGAAAGCAACACCCGACTCATCGGCCAGTTTACCACATTGACTCCTTTAACATAACGAGATCCAATAACTAAATCTAGATTATTTTCAATCATTTCTCCCAATAATAAACTAAGGTCGTTTGGGTTGTGTGAAAAATCTGCATCCATTTCAAAAATGTAAGCATAGTTTCTTTTTAATGCCCATTTGAATCCATGAATATACGCAGTTCCCAAACCTGATTTTTCGCTTCTATTTTCTAAAAATAATCGATTAGGATAGCGTTCTTGTAAAGTTTTAACATGAGCTGAGGTGCCATCAGGAGAATTATCGTCGACCACTAAAACGTCAAATTTATCCGTTATATTAAATATAGCGGTAATGATAAGCTTTATATTTTCTACCTCATTATAGGTCGGTATGATGACTAAAGCGGGACTCATTAATAAATTTTTAAAGGCAAATATACTATAAACTAACCTCAGCCAATTACATTTGTGACATCAATACACCAAAGTGTTGACTTAAAAACTTTTAAAATTTCTTGCAATAGTGAATGTAATATTCAAACATATAAGCACACCTGATTGGATTTTCTTTTGGTGCCTTGTGGCGATAATAATCATCGCCATTGCCAAAAACACTAATAAAAAAGTATTTGGAAGCTTTACACGATTGGCATTCACAAATAAATACCTACAACTATACAGTAATCACATAAAATCGAGGGGGGTTCATTTTTGGATGTGTCTTTTTTTTGTAACGGTAATTCCCTTGTATTTCTACTATGTTCAATTTTCTAGAGGAGTGTATGAATACTTAGTGTTAAAGCAGTACGGTATTTTCCTATTTTATATTGTCGTTTTTATACTGTTAAAACGAGGAGTAGAGTTTTTTATAGCAGCATCCTTTTTAAAAAACCAAGGCATTCGAAGTTTTAGCTACGCTAAACAGAGTTATTTAAATTATTTGAGTTTCCTATTTTTCTTACCATTTATCTTAATTGTTTATGGCTCTTTCAATAATTTGTCGATAATTTACTCGCTCATTGCGTTATTTTTAGTTTTATGGCTATTGTCTTATATACTAGCGTTTTCTGTTTTCCGAAAACAATTTAGTTACGGCTCGTTTTATTTTATTTTGTATCTTTGCGCCCTAGAATTAGCCCCTACTTGTTTAACGTATTTAATGATTTTGAATGGCATCGAGTGACAGTACAACAATTGCGCCTATGAAAGTGAAAACGATTTTGGTATCACAACCAGAACCTAAAGTAGAAAATTCTCCCTACTTTGATTTAGAAGAAAGGCAAAAAGTAAAAATAGATTTTGTACCTTTTATTCACGTGGAAGGCGTAAACTCGAAAGAAGTTCGAGGGCAAAAAGTAGATTTATCTGAATATTCTGCTATTATACTAACTAGTAGAAATGCGGTTGATCATTATTTTAGAATTGCTGAAGAAATGCGTTTTAAAGTGCCTGATAGCATGAAATACTTTTGTCAAAGTGAAGCTGTAGCTTTGTATTTGCAGAAGTATGTTGTGTATAGAAAACGTAAAATTTATGTAGGGAAGCGTACTTTTGGGGAGCTTTCGCCATTGATTAAGAAATATAAGAACGAAAAATTCTTATTACCATCATCTGATAAATTAAAACCCGAAGTTCCTAATACTTTAGATGATTTAGGGGTGAAGTGGAAACAAGGAACCTTTTACAGAACAGTAACTAGCGATTTGTCGGACTTAAGAGATGTTTTTTACGACATATTAGTGTTTTTTAGTCCTTCGGGAATTGATTCTTTATTTAAGAATTTCCCAGATTTTAAGCAGAATAATACTAGAATCGCTGTTTTTGGTAATTCTACTGTAAAAGCCGCAGAAGCGCAAGGATTGGTGTGTAATATTTTAGCGCCAACTCCTGAAACACCTTCAATGACAATGGCTTTGAGAAATTATATAAAAGAAGCGAATAAAAAATAATTGTTCGATCTTTACCGCAATAAAACGAAATAAAAAAGGAGTTGTCTTTGTAATTAAAGAGCAGCTCCTTTTTTTATGAGCATCACCAAATTAATTCCCCGAAGCTTTTCCGAGGTAGTTAATTCGTGACTTTAATACGTATTAGTTACTAGGTAAGTATTTTATTACTTTAATAATGAAAACAATCCAAGCGGCAATTAGTAAAGCTCCCCCAAGAGGTGTAACAAAAGCAATTGCATTAAGTTTTGTTTTTAGAAAATGTTCATCTAAACATAAAATGTATATGCTTCCAGAAAATAGAATAATACCAAGTAATACCAAAATATAAAGTATCGATTTTGAACCTTCTGTTAAACCAGGAATTAAAGCAATAAACATTAAAAAGAAAGCGTGATAAAACTGATACCGAACACCAGTTTGAAAGGATTCTAATTCATTTGTTGATAAAATTGGCTTTAAACCGTGAGCAGCAAATGCCCCTAAAACAACACTCAATGCCCCTAAAATACCTGCGGTAACGAGTAATTTTTTCTCCATATCAAATTACATTTATGAATAAAGCTAAGGTACTTATTTTCGGAGCAGGAAGGTCAAGTGTTTACCTTATAAAATCACTACAGCAATTCTTGAAAATTCATCGAGGTGCATTGAACATTGTTGCCGATAATTTTAATGCTTTACCTTCCGAATTAAAAGATGACGATTTTACTAACTTAATTTCTAAAGAAATTAATACGAAACTTATTGCCGAACTAGTGGTCGATAGTGATTTAGTTATTTCTATGCTGCCTGCTAAGTTGCACATAGCAGTTGCGAAAGCTTGCCTCGCTTTTAAGAAACCTTTTTTGACAGCTTCATATATAAGCACCGAGCTAAAACAACTACAGGATGAAGTTTCTGAGAAACAGCTACTTTTTTTGAATGAAATGGGTTTAGATCCAGGATTAGATCACATGAGTGCTATGGCTTTAATTGATCGCATTAAAAAGAATAAAGGCAGCATCAAAAGCTATGCAAGTTATACGGGGGGGTTAATCGAAAAATCAATAGATGAGAATTCTTGGAATTATAAATTTACTTGGAATCCCAAAAACGTAGTCATTGCAGGTTTTGATGGGGCTCAGTTTTTAGAGAATAATAAAATGGTTGATGTTCCTTACGAAGATGTATTTAAAACCCCCAAAATTATTACTATAGGTGGTATGTCCTATGACGCATATCCTAATAGAAATAGCTTAGGGTACCAACAAAAGTATGGGTTAACAAACGCTACTTCAATTTACCGAGGTACGCTAAGGCATTCGCAGTATTGTAAAGCTTGGCAGGTTTTTGTGGAATTAGGTATGACAGCGGACACACAACAACTCCGCTTTAAAAAGGAAAGTAGTAAAAGGGATTTTCTCAGTTATTTTTTAGGAGAAAGTTTACCTGATGTAGAAAACGCTTTTTGTAAAAGAGTAGGTATTGATCGCTCTCATTTTATCTTTAAAAAGTTTAAAGGAATTGGATTATTTGATGCGAATAAAATTGATTTTTTAAAACAAGGAACTCCAGCAGAAATTTTACTAAGCATCTTGTCTGAAGCTTGGAAAATGATGCCATCAGATAGGGATTTGGTAGTCATGAAGCATGAAATAATTTTTGAAAAAGAAGGAAAACAATTTTTAGCCACCAGTGAATTAGAAATCCTCGGAGAGGATAGTTATTATACTGCTATGGCTAAAACGGTTGGATTGCCATTATTTGAAGCTTCCAAATTGATATTGAATAAAGAAATAAAAAAAGTTGGAGTTTTAACCCCAACTTTTGAATCGATATATAAACCGGTACTTTCATGTTTAGAAAGACAAGGCATACTATTTAAAGAAAAAATCGTTCCATTATCTTCTGTTACCCATATAGCGTAATACGAAATACATCAGTGTCGCTAATGATCCCAATGCAGAAACAAGATACGTTCTAGCAGCCCATTTTAAGGCGTCTTTAGCTCCGTCGTGTTCTTCTCTGGTTAACATTCCTTGCGAGCTTTCTAGCCAAGTTAAAGCGCGATTACTAGCATCATATTCTACAGGAAGTGTAATTATGGTAAAGGCGGTAGTTACAGCAAATAGAATAATTCCCAATAAAAAAATATTATTTCCTAGCGCATTTCCACCAGCCGACATGGCTAAGCCAACCATTAAAACAATGTTTGAAAATTTACTAGAGATACTCACCATAGGTACAATTTTTGACCTTAAAGTCAACCATTGATAAGCTTCTGCATGCTGAACGGCGTGCCCAACTTCATGCGCTGATACAGCAGCAGCAGCAGCATTTCGTTGAGAGTATACCCCTTCACTTAAATTTACCGTTTTATTTTGTGGATTATAATGATCGGTTAACATACCAGGAGTAGAAATAACTTTCACATCACGAATGCCATGATCGCTTAACATTTTTTCAGCAATTTCAGCTCCGCTCATGCCATTTCTAAGCGAAAGTTTTGAATATTTTTTGAATTTACTTTTCAGTTTATTGCTCACTAATGAGCTTACTAAGAAGATAATACCAGCAATAATGTAGTATCCCATTCCTCCTCCTACCATAATTAATGTTTTTAGTGTTGAATTCTAAATTACAAAAAACAGAGGAGACCTTAATAGGATTTTTTGGTTAAACCCAATTAATAGGATTTTTTAGTATTTCGATAAGTCTTGCCTCTTCCGAGCCTTCTTCTGGATGATGATCATATACCCATTGTACATGAGGAGGTAAACTCATTAAGATACTTTCAATACGTCCGTTTGTTTTCAAGCCAAAAAGAGTCCCTTTATCATGAACTAGATTAAACTCAACATACCGTCCTCTACGAATCTCTTGCCAGTCTCTTTGTGCTTGAGTAAAGGGTAGATTTTTCCTTCTTTCTAAAATAGGAACATAGGCGGTAGTGAAACTATTTCCGACTTCAGTAACAAAGTCATACCATTGTTCGATACTTCTTTCTGAGGTCGCTTTACAATAATCAAAGAATAACCCTCCTAAGCCGCGACCTTCTCCACGATGCGCATTGTAGAAATATTCATCACATTTTTGTTTGTAAGTAGGGTAAAATGAAGCGTCGTGCTTATCACAAGCTGTTTTACAAGTTTGGTGGAAATGGGTAGCATCTTCATCAAATAAGTAGTAAGGCGTTAAATCTTGACCGCCACCAAACCATTGATCAACGATTTCACCTTGTTTGTTGTACATTTCAAAATAACGCCAATTGGCATGAACGGTAGGTGCCATTGGGTTTTTGGGATGAATCACCAAACTCAAACCGCAGGCAAAAAAGTCTACATCTTCCACCTTGAAATAGGCTTGCATTGCTTTGGGTAAGGGGCCATGAACTGCAGAAATATTAACTCCCCCCTTTTCAATGACAGCTCCATTCTCAATAACACGTGTTCTACCACCACCACCTTCAGGTCGTTCCCACAAGTCTTGCTCGAATTTAGCTTTTCCATCCACAGCTTCTAAGGCTGAGGTAATTTCATCTTGAAGGTTTTCTATGTATTGGTAGAATTTTTGTTTCATTTATTTAGTAGTTAAAGAAGTTAGATGGAGTTATAGAAGCTAAAGGAGTATTTACACTTAACTCCTCTAACTTCAGAATTCTTTAACTCCTTAAAAAATTACCCCGCGATATTCTTTAACCGCATCTACAAATGCCTGTGCATTTTCTACGGGAATATTAGGTAAAATACCATGCCCAAGATTTGCGATATAACGATCTTTTCCGAATTCATTGATCATTTTTGTTACCATCTTCTTGATTTCTGCAGGAGGAGATAATAATCGAGAAGGATCAAAATTTCCTTGTAGTGTTACTTTTCCGCCTGACAAATAACGTGCATTTTGAGCAGAACATGTCCAGTCTACCCCTAAAGCAGAAGCACCTGATTGTCCCATTTCACGCAATGCAAACCAACAGCCTTTTCCAAAAGCAATTACAGGTGTACTATCTTTTAATGCATCAATAATTTGTTGAATGTATTGCCATGAAAACTCTTGGTAATCCACTGGCGAAAGCATACCTCCCCAGCTATCAAATACCTGAACAGCATCTACACCAGCTTCTACTTTCTTTTTCAAGTATGCAATCGTAGTATCTGTTATCTTTTGTAACAATGTATGTGCGGCTAATGGTTGTTGGAAACAAAAAGCTTTAGCCTTATCAAAGTTTTTTGATCCTTGACCCTGTACCATATAACAAAGAATTGTCCATGGAGATCCTGCGAAACCGATTAAAGGGACTTCATCATTCAAAGCTTCTTTGGTCATTTTAACCGCTTCTAATACATAACCCAATTCTTCTTCAACATTAGGAACAATAACTTGCTCTACATCTGCTGCTGTGCGAATAGGATTTGGTAGCCAAGGACCAATACCATCTTTCATTTGCACTTCCACATTCATGGCTTGTGGTACTACTAAAATATCACTAAAAAGAATGGCCGCATCAGTACCGATTTGGTGAATAGGCATTATGGTAATTTCAGTGGCTAATTCGGGAGTACGACATCTGGTAAAAAAGTCATATTTGGCTTTCAATTTCATAAAATCTGGCAAATAGCGACCTGCTTGGCGCATCATCCACACGGGTGGACGTTCTACCATTTCTCCTTTTAATGCTCTTAGAAATAAATCGTTCTTTATCATAATGCTTTAAAGTAATTGATTGCTGTGACCAATACATTCTCAATACTGGGAGTTTTGGCTACAGTGTAATTTGTAGTATGCTTTTTTAAAGCCGATGCCGTTGTGTTTCCAATACAAAAAGCATGACTGTTTAATTCATTTAGTTTAAAAAAACTGTTTACTCCCGAAGGACTAAAAAATAATACCCCATCAAACTCTGAATATACTTTTTTTGGAGTGCTTACGGTTCTATAAACAAGAATCTCTTTAAAATTAATTCCTTCTTCATTTAATATGTTGGGAAGTATGTCTAATCGATCTTCAGCACAGAAATACACAAAAGAGGTTTTTTTGTATCGATTTGTAATCGACTTGCCCAATGTTGCGCCATTCTTCTCTGCTAGAGATACTGTAATTCCTTTTTTTTCTAATAACTCTTTAGTGCGAAACCCCACACAGAAAGCATTGTTAATTTGTATTCCCTCTTTCAATACTGCTAGAACTCCATTTTTACTGGTAAAAATAGCATTCGATACGGTGTCATCGTATTCGAAATTTAAGGGAGCTGTATCTATAAAATCCATATGTACTAATCCCAAACCTGAGTTAAGCACCAACTGTTGTTGCGCTTCAGATAGTTTTTTTGTGGATAGGATGGTTTTCATAAATCTTATTGAAACTCTGTGTAAACACCCCTAAAGTCCCCTCAAGGGGACAGTAATTTTAGTTTTCCTCCCTTGAGGGAGGACTAAGGAGGGTGTTTTACTGTTTATTTCCCTAGCTTTTCCTTAATCATTTTCATTATAGACGAACCACCATTAGATAGCAGCTCTTTTGCATACGCATTTCCTTTGCCTTCAACTTCATCTACATTACATGTCCTTTCAATTTCTAACTTGAACTTGCCATCCAACGAAAATAAAGCGCCATGAAAATGCACTTCATTTTCTTTAATAGTCGCTATAGCCCCGATTGGAGCGGTACATCCGCCTTCTAGAGTTCTTAAGAAATCTCTTTCCAAATGAACACATAATTGAGAAGTAGTATGGTTTAAATTCGCTAGGGCTTCTTTGCAAAATGTGTCATTCTCCATAGCCACAACAAGCATTGCGCCTTGAGCGGGAGCTGGAATCATCCAATCAAGGTCAATTACTTTTTCGGGAGTAAGATTGATACGTTTTAAGCCTGCGGCTGCAAAAATAGCTCCTTGCCAATTGCTTTTTTGTAATTTTTGCATGCGGGTGTTTACATTTCCTCGTAAATCAACTACTTCGTAGTTTGGATAGCGATGTAACCATTGAGCTTTTCTTCGTAAGCTTCCCGTAGCAATAGTTCCGTTTTGCTGTTTAGGATTAAAGTCTTTAGTAACCAAAATATCATGAGAAACGGCTCTTTCTAGCACAGCGGCTTCCACAATTCCTTTAGGTAACAATGTGGGTACATCTTTCATTGAATGCACAGCGATGTCCACTTCACCTTTAAGCATGGCTACGTCAAGGGTTTTTGTAAACACACCTGTAATGCCTAATTCATATAAAGGTTTATCGAGAATAAGATCTCCAGTAGATTTCACAGGAACTAATTCTGAATCGTAACCGTTATCTTTTAGTAATTGTTGAACCGTTTTGGCTTGCCAAAGTGCCAATTCACTATCTCTTGTTCCTATTCGAATTACTTTACTCAATACACTAAGAATTTTGTAGTTGAAATATCTTTTGAATCAATGCTAAATCTTGATCAGCACTGTGTTGTTCTTCTCGTAAGTGGAAAGCAATTTGCGAAGTAATCTTGCTAATCATTTTATCACTAATTATAGCAGCTTCGTTAAAATCGATGTCGCCATTCTTTTTGCGGTATTGATTAATTTCTTTATCACGCATCAAGGTTAACTTGGTCTTCAATGCTTTTATAGTAGGAGCAAACTTTCTAGTTTCTAACCAAGCATTAAATTCAGCAATAATTTCTGCTATAATTTTTTCAGCTTGTGGTACCTGTTCTTGACGTTTTATTAAAGTTTCGTCGGTCATTTGAGATAATTGATCTAAATGAACAAGCGTAACATTTTCTAATTCCATTACATCATCCGAAACATTTCTGGGTACAGATAAATCTAAAATTAATAATGGTTTTTTAGAATAAATTAAATTTTTACTTATTGTAGGGTTTTGAGCTCCTGTTGCCACAACTAAAACATCTGTTTGCGTAATTTCTGCTTGGATATTTGCATAATCTTTTACAATTAAATTGAATTTACCTGCAACTTCTTCAGCTTTGGTTTTAGTTCGATTTATAAGCGTAATGTGCGAATTATCGGTATGCTTTATCAGGTTTTCACAAGTATTTCTACCGATTTTTCCAGTTCCAAATAATAGAATATTCTTTCTTGAAATATGTGCTACATTTTTTAAAATGTATTGTACAGATGCAAATGATACAGAAGTGGCTCCTGACGAAATTTGTGTTTCGTTTTTAATTCTTTTACTAGCTTGAATCACCGCATTGATCAATCGCTCCATAAAAGGGTTAATCATTTGAAATTTTTTGGAAAGCCTAAATCCGTTTTTTAATTGTCCAATAATTTCGAAGTCCCCTAAAATTTGACTGTCTAAACCAGTTCCCATTTTGAACATAGGGTATATGGCTTTTTTATTTTTATGCACATAAGCCACACGTTC
>JAHDEF010000001.1:30722-44620 GCA_020628975.1 Aquimarina sp.
AAATTCCTCTACAGTACCATGGGTATGTTCGCAAAGTAATTTTATCAATTGAAACGGATGCTGTGCAAAACCATAAAGTTCGGTTCTATTACAAGTAGAAATAACGAGCAAAGACGGAATGTGTTCACTCCTTGCTCTTTTAATTATGTGTTCTTGATTTGTATCACTAATACTAAAGTTTCCACGTGTTTCTACATCGGCTTTCTTGTAGTTAAGACCGATACAGTAGAAATTTAATTTTGAAACTTCGGTGGATACGTGCATATAATAACGCTAGCTGTTTGCAAAATTAGGCGCACTTATTTGTAAAAAACAACGCTAAAAGAATTTTAAATACCGTCGTTGGATTTTAGATGTGATTAAATGTGAAAATATCGCAAAAAACATAGTGTCTGAATGATAAAGTCGTATTTTTGAGTATTAGTTTAGAATGAATAAAAATAAAAGAAATCAACTGTTTATGGAGTTTCAGCAAAAAAATGTCGCAGAAGGTTTACTTGAAGAAATTTGGATTGAAGATCACTTTCAAGTATTAAAAATGAAAAATGATAAAGATTTTTCGCAAACAGTTGTTCGTGAAATTGATAGTAGTTTCATTCAATTTCATTACACCATTAAGGGAAGCGGTATTTTTAGTTTTAACAACGGCTCATACACATTACCCATTCACGACGAAACTTCTTTGCTGCTTTATAATCCACAACGAAGTCTACCAATGAATTTGGAATTGAAACCTAATACATGGATTGTTTCTTTAATTATTTCCATTAAAAAATTCCATAGTCTTTTTTCGTCTGATGCACATTATATTCCATTTTTAAGTGAGGATAACAAGGATAAGAAATACTACAATGATATGCCGATTTCACCTTCTATGGCAGTTGTATTAAATCAATTAATAAATTTCACTGTGCATCCTTCATTAAATAGCGTATATCACAAGGCAAAGGCTTACGAGTTATTATGCCTTCATTTTAACAAGCCCGGTGATGCAGATGTAGAACAGTGTCCTTTTTTAGCCGATGAGTTAAATGTCCAAAAAATTAAAAAAGCTAAAGACATTATCATTGACCGCATGTCAGAACCGCCAAGTTTACAAGATTTGGCATTAGAAGTGGGGTTGTCACTAGGCAAATTAAAGGATGGTTTTAAGCAAATTTATGGAGAACCTGTCTATACTTTCCTTTATGATCACAAAATGGAATTGGCATGCAAATTATTATCTCAGGGCGATAATGTAAACGAAGTAGGTTTAAAGCTAGGTTATAGTACTTCTAGTCATTTTATAGCAGCATTTAAAAAGAAATACAACACTACACCAAAAAAATATGTGGGCGCTTTAAGTAGATAGTTTTTAGTAAATTACTTACAAATGGTAGTTTTTAGTCGTTTTGTGGCGCCTTTTTAAGATTAAATGTCCTAATTGTTTTAATATATCTTTTTTTATACTAGAAGAATAAACTTGACATAGCATAGAAAAAATTTCCTTTTTGTGGCTATTGAAGATTTTTGCAACTAGACAAAAACTATACACCTATTTCAGAACCCCTTGTAAACTATAGATTTGTGACAACAACTAATCAAAAAACTAAATGCTCAAAACTAAAATACCCTTTATTGATTATTTGTCCGATAATCTACCCATTTTAAAACCTACTTAGCTTAATTATTGCTTCTGTAAAGGTGTTTTGAAAATAGATTTTGTGGTAATTTTTCTTTCTCAAAACAAAATATTAAAGTAAACCTAATGTAACGTTAGGCGGTTTATGATTAGTAAGTGAGGCCCACTTCGGTGGGTCTTTTTTAAACTTCGTTACAAATCTAAACACGATGGAAACATTATACCAATCTTAAAAAGTTTCACCTTTGATTATACAGTAGACAATTATCAAAGAGTCAATAAATCTATTTGGATTTTCCTGTAATTGACTTAATAATTTCATTTTAATATGATGGCTGTTTTACAATATGTTTTATTCTAGTTTCATAGCTGTTTTTAAAATGTAAAAAAATAGAACTTAACCTTTTTTTAACACCTACAGCAATATGTTTATTAACAGTGTTTTAGGTGGTTTTTTGTGACTAAAAAGAGTGTTTTTTACGATGAAGAGCAAAAAACACCCGTGAAATGCGTTAAAATTTAACACTAAATCTACTAGCTTTATACGCTAAGTGAATATACTTAACCAATTAATTAACTATGAACTTTAAACACCTTCCCCTTCGTTTACTACTGCTCGGAACCGTCAGTACAGCGATTGCCCAAGTAGAAGTGGATGTCAACTTCGATATGAAACATATCGTTGGCGGACAAGAAACTTTTGATCGTAACAAATTCATCACGTTGCATTCAACTTCTTCAGAAAATGATTACAACGACGAATTAGGAAAATTAGACACCTTAATGAATATCTATGATGCCTACAATGGTCGTGATACTGGTCGTATGCGCTTTGTGGGTGATCAAGTTCGAGAAAATGCAAATCGCCCCGGATTTGCTGATCCAGCTAGTATTCAAGAATGGGGTGATATTCTTAATAATAGCTATGCTAATAGAACTTCTAAACATCCGTTTGAAAAAGGAAGTGTAATAACAGCTGCACAAGATGTTCCGTTTTACCCTAACGGTGCAAACCCCACAGGTCAAGGGTGGACGTTTTCTACTACCGATACCGCTGATGAACCTTTCGGAGCTGCTTTAGGTCAGTACATGGGAATTTTCATGCGCGATGTGTATGGAAATGGAGGTACTGATGGAACTCCACGACCTGAATTTGTAGAGGTAATGAATGAACCTGTATGGCCTTTAGTAGATATTGGATTACATGGTGGCGGAACTATCGATAATATTTTCAAAATGCACCTAACGGTTGCTGATTCTGTAAGGAAATATAGTCCTTCTAGTAAAATTGGTGGTTTTTGTACAGCTTTTCCTGATTTAGAAAGAGTTGGTTTACAGCCACAGAATAATGAAATGTTTGGTCAGTGGGAAGAGCGCTGGAAGCGTTTTATTGACGAAGCAGGGCAGGATATGGACTTCTATTCTATACACCTTTATGATTTTCATAGTATAGGTGGTTTGAAACAGTTGCGTAAAGGAAGTAATATGGAGGCGACCATGGATATGATCGAGCACTATAGTACTATTTCTCGTGGTGAAATTAAACCTTGGGTTATTTCTGAGTACGGAGGACAGCTAAATGATTTTTATGCGCAACCATGGTCACCAGGTCGTGATTGGTTAAATATGAAATCGTTCAGCTCAATGATGATGCAATTTATGGAGCGCCCTGATGTTATCGAAAAAACAATTCCTTTTGCTTTAGGTCGTGCTGATTTCTTATTTGGAAATGTGGCAAATGGATTTGCATATCCTTGGCGTATGATGCGTCGTAAAAATGAGCCAGCTGAGTATACAGGTGACTGGGTTTTTACAGAATTAATCAAGTTTTATGAATTATGGAGCGATGTTAAAGGAACCCGAGTAGACACTAAATCATCGGATCTTGATATTTTGGTAGATGCTTATGTTGATCAAGCTTCAAATACAGGATACTTAATCCTAAATAACCTTGCTGAAAGCGGGAAAAATGTCAATTTAAATCAATTTGGTTTAGGAGCATCAAATATTTCTAATGTAGAAATTAAGCATTTATATTTAGGTGGAAATAATGCCCCTGTAATTGATGTTGCAAATTCAACGACGGCACCAACTTCTGTAGTTTTAAATGCAGAAGCGACAATGATTTTAGCTTTTAGCTTCGATACGCCATTAGCTGTAACTGAAAGCTCACAAGAAGTGAAGTCTTATGCAACTACTTATAAACAAGCTATTGTAGCTAACCAAACGATTGACTTCACTATTCCAAATGTGCCTATTGGTACTCAAGGAGAAGCCGTATTACGTTTAGGTGTTGGTCGTAATTTAGGAGCTTCGCGCACCCCTTCTGTAAGTGTTAATGGAACTGTAATTTATGTTCCAACAGATTATCGTGGAGATACACAAGATCAAAGAGAAACATTCTTTGGTATACTTGAAATAGAAGTGCCTTATAATTTATTAACGGCAGGTTCGAATACTGTATCTGTAACTTTTGATGATGATGGTGGATTTGTAAGTAGTTGTGCACTACAAACATTCGATTTTTCTAGAGCTGTAACAAGAACCCCTATTAGTGATAGAAATCGTTTCATAACTTTTGATAACATTACAGATTTTACACCTATTGGTGGAATTTTGCCAGAAGTAACTGTAGCACAAAAACTAGATTTACAATTGTCATATGGTACGGGTGTTACTAACCAAGTAGAAGAAGATTTTACATCGCTGCTCAAGTACGTCAATTAGATGAAGCTGGAGCCGAAGTTGCTACATCGCCATTTACAACATTAGTGCCTAATGAAGCGGACAATGCAGGAATAGTTAATATAACCTATACAGTACCTACACATTTCGATGTGGATGCTACAAATCCGATACCTACGACAGCTGATTTACCAACAGGGCATCAACTGGTGTTATTGTTATTTATGGCGACCGATAATAATACAGGTTTTGCAAATGCAAATACGGAGATTATTATAAATGAAATTCCAGATCGTGAGCGTTCATTAACTTGGGACAATGTAACCGATTTTATTCCTAGTGGGGCTACAACACCTTCATTTTCTGCGGGTCAAGATGTGCCTTTAGCATTAAGCTATGCTACAGGTTTAACTAATCGCATTGAAGAAGATTTATTTTACATTGCTACTTTGGTGCGTCAAACAGATGAAACCGGAGCTGTAGTAGCGGAATCTCCTTTTACAACTATTTTAGGAACGGATGCTGCAAATACAGGGAATGTAAACTTTACATACACCATTCCAACGCATTTTGATGAGGCAGCGACCAACCCATTACCATCAGGCGCTACCTTGCCAGAGGGGCATGAATTGACCTTATTAATTTTCATGTCAGTAAATGATAATACAGGATTTGCTGATGCGAATACCGCAATTACATTAAGTGCTATTCCTAACAGAGATCGTTCTATTTCTTGGGATAACAAATCAACATTTGCTCCAACTGGCCAAGTGATACCAACATTTTTACCGGGGCAAACATTTTCAACGACTTTAACCTATGCTACAGCATCTTTAAATGATGTAGAAGAAGATTTAAGTTATGTGGCTATGCAATTAACGCAGCTTGATGAAAACTTCGCTCAAGTAAATACGAGTACTTTTGAAGGAGTTGTAGATGGTGATCAAATTAACACAGATACCGTTACTTTTGATTATACATTACCAACAGCTTTTGATGATGGAACAGCCATTCCATTAACGGCTGATTTGCCTACTGGTCACAGATTTTTCTTGTTGATTTTCATGTCCGTAGATAACGATGCAAATTTTGCTAATGACAATACGGAAATTATAATAACAGATACGTTACCGAATAGAACTAGAACCGTTACTTTTGATAACGTAGCTGATTATATTCCAGCAGGTCAAGCTATTCCTGTTTTTGAAGAAGGAGAAACGTTTGCAACAACACTTTCTTACGCAACGGGTATAGAAAATGGTGTTGAAGAGGATTTGACTTATGTTGCTATGCAAATCAGTCAGTTAGATGAAAATTTTGCGAATGTAAATACAAGTACTTTCCAAGCGGTAGTTACCGATGATGAGGCCAATGCAAATATCGTTTCGTTCGATTACACCATACCAGCTACTTTTGATGATGGTACGGCTTTATTACCAACGGCTGATCTTCCTGATGGACATCAATATTTCTTATTGCTATTTATGTCTGTTGATGGAGATACTGGTTTTGCTAATGATAATAGAGAAATTATTATTCAAGCACCAATTAGTGACAGAACTCGCGAAATTACATTTGATAATGTAGCAGATTATATCCCAGCTACAGGAGTGTTGCCAACATTTGTAGAAGGACAAACATTTGCGACAACACTTACTTATGCTACAGGAGCTAGTGAAGGTATAGAAGAAGATCTTGGCTATGTAGCTATGCAGGTGGCACAATTAGATGAGAACTTTACTCAGGTAAACAGAAGTGCTTTCCAAGCGGTAATTTCTGGAGATGAAGTAAACGCTGATACCGTTACTTTTGATTATGAATTACCTACTACTTTCGAGGATGGTACAACTATTCCAGTAACATGTGATTTACCAGAAGGGCATCGCTTATTCTTATTGACTTTTATGTCTGTAAATGGAGATACTGGTTTTGCGGATGCTAATACAGAAATTGTAATCAATGAGTTGAACAGAGACCGAGTATTGGCTTGGGATAACGCAGCGGATTATATTCCAACAGGAGCAACTTTACCAACATTTTACGATGGGCAGGTATTCTCAACAACGCTTTCTTATGCTACAGGTATAGAAAACGGTATTGAAGAAGATTTATCTTATCTAGCTATGCAATTACGTCAAGTAGACCAAGCTGGTGGCGTTGTAGCTACAAGCTCATTTGAAGCAGTTCTAGATGGAAATGCAACTAATAAAAATGCAGTAACTTTCGATTATACTTTACCATTAACTTATGATAATGGTAACCCAGTGTTGAATTCTGAAAATTTACCGGGAGGTCATAAATTAATATTGTTAATTTTTATGTCGGTTGATGGCGATACTGCTTTTGCAAATGCAGATACAGAGATCATTATTAACGCACCTGTGCCTGATGTAGATCGTGCTATCACTATCGATAATTTAGCAACTTTTATACCTGTTGGCGGAACGTTACCAACTTTTGATGAAGGAACCGTTTTACCACTTGATATTACATACAACACAGCAATCTTCCCAAATAGGGTAGAAGATTTGATACAGGTAGCTTTAGAGTTACGTCAGTTAGATCAAGCAGGAGGTGTTGTAAGTCGTTCTATACCAGATGTTGTTTTGGGTAATGCAGGAGCAAATGCCGATACCGTTACTTATGATTTTACGCTTCCATCGACATATAATAATGGAAATGATATATTAATCACGGAAGAATTACCAGATGGGCATACGTTAGCTATCGTAGCTATTTTAACTGCAGAATACGGTACTGAAAGTGTAGAAACTATTCAAGAAATTATTATTAACCGCTTCATTGAAGATCGCGAACGTTTTGTTGCTATCGACAATATCGAGGACTTTATCCCTGAGGGAAGTAGAAGTGGAAAAGTAGTATTTCAATTAGGAGCTACATTGCCATTAAATATTTCATATGCTACTGGTGTTTCGAATAATTACGAAGAAGATTTAATAGCGATTCGAATTAAATTTGAACAATTAAACGGGAAAGGACGTGTTATTAAGTCTACTAAAGCAACGACAGTTGTTTTTGATAATGCTGATAATACTGATGATTTAGTTGTGAACTATACGATTCCAACGAAATTTAAAGATGGATCGAATGTCCCTCGTAATAGAGTATTACCTCAGGGTAACAGAGTGCGAATCGTAGCTAAATTGATTGCTGAAAATAGAACTAAGTTTGCATTCTTTAAGCATGATGTAGTATTACGTCGCTTAACACCTAATTACGGAATTGCGAATGAAGTAACCATTTTCCCTAATCCAACGGTGAATAGACTGAATATTGGAGGCGGATTCGATGGAAACTGGTTTGTGTTCTCTAAGTATTCTAAGCTAGGTTTCTTTGGAAAAGGAAACAAAGTAGATGTATCATTCTTACCTAGTGGCGTATATTTCATTAAGTTAGAGGGAGAAGATGAAGCTAGAAAATTTATCAAAAGATAAACTCCTCAATGTAAATCCTTAAGATAAATTCTTATAAATCAACAAAGCTGTCATAATTATGACGGCTTTGTTTGTTTTTATACGATCTCTTCTTTGAATTTACTAGAAAAGTGGGATCAAACCGAAAAGTTATGGGCAAATAAAGGAGGCTGTCTAAAAATTAAAGAATCTTGTAATCGCACATTGAACGAATTCAAAGTATAATTTGATTATCAGTTAATCAACAGGTTTCGACTATCGCTCAGCCTTCGTGAATATTACTTTTTTTAGGATACGTAAGTTTGAAATATATCAAAAGCCCAGCACTAGCAATAGTTATCACATTCGAAATAATAAGGGGCCAACTCATTAAAGCAATTCCATAAACTAGCCACAAACACACGCCTGTAATAAACATAGTAAGCATAGATAAGGAAAGACTTTCAGTTGACTTCGTTTTCCAAGTTTGATGCACTTGGGGTAAAAATGAAGCAGTTGTCAACACCGCAGCAACTGCTCCAACAATTTCAATCGTAGGACTCATTAGCCTACAATATTTATAATTTTACCAGGCACAATAATCACTTTTTTAGGCTCACGACCTTGTAATTGTTTCTGCGTTTTTTCGTGTGCCATTACTGTTTTTTCAATTTCTTCTTTCGATAAATCTAATGGCAATTCGAGGGTAAAACGCATTTTACCATTAAAAGAAACGGGGTAATTTTTTGAGCTTTCTACTAAGTATTTTTCCTGAAAAACAGGATATTCAGCATAAGTAATAGAATCGCTATTTCTCATTAAATTCCAAACTTCTTCAGCGATATGCGGGGCATAAGGAGCAATCAAAACAGCTAAAGGCTCTAAGATTGCTTTACTATGACATTTTTGAGCGATCAATTCATTAACACAAATCATAAAAGTACTCACCGACGTATTGAATGAGAAATTGTCAATATCCTCAGTCACCTTTTTGATCGTTTTGTGAAGTGTCTTTAAAGCATCAGCGGTTGGAATATCATCATTCACTAACAAACCACTATCATTGGCATACAATTTCCAGAATTTCTTCAAGAAGTTATGTACTCCTGTGATCCCAGCAGTACTCCAGGGTTTTGCTTGTTCTAAAGGGCCCAAAAACATTTCATACAAGCGCAAAGTATCAGCACCATATTCCTCACAAATATCATCAGGATTTACAACATTGAATTTAGACTTCGACATCTTTTCTACTTCACGACCAGTAATGTATTTACCCTCTTCTAACTCAAATTCAGCATCTGCAAATTCAGGCCTCCAATTCTTGAAACCTTCTGTATCTAATTCATTTGATGTATTTACTAAAGATACATCTACATGGATTTTTTGAATCTCACGATCTCCAATAATCCCTTTAGAAACAAACGTATTTGTTCCTGCTAGGCGATAAGCAAAAGCACTTTCTCCCAAAATCATTCCTTGGTTGATCATTTTTTGGAAGGGTTCCTCTACCGATAAATAATCACGGTCAAACAAAAATTTTGTCCAAAAACGGCTATACAATAAATGACCCGTAGCGTGTTCACTTCCTCCTAAATATAAATCCACATTTTTCCAATACTCCAATGCCTCCTTTGATGCGAAAGCATCGTCATTCTGAGCATCCATATAACGAAATAAATACCAAGAACTTCCTGCCCAACCTGGCATGGTATTTAATTCTAAAGGAAAAATAGTTTCGTTATTTATTTTAGAATTTTCTACTACCGAATTAGTAGTCGTATCCCAAGCCCAAACTGTTGCACGACCTAATGGAGGAGCTCCGTCTTCTGTAGGTAAATATTTTTCTACATCAGGAAGGGTGATTGGCAAATGCGCCGTATCGATTAATTGTGGCATCCCATCCGCATCATAATAAATTGGGAAAGGCTCTCCCCAATAACGCTGACGACTGAAAACTGCATCTCGTAAACGGTAATTTGTTTTCCCAAATCCCGAACCTTGAGCCATTAATGTTTTGATAACAATATTGGTAGCTTTCTTAGGGTTCAATCCATCTAGGAAATCAGAATTTGCTATAATGGCTTTAGTTTTATCGGTATACGCTTCCTCGCTGATATCAACATCTTTAAAAATATTGATGATCGGAATATTGAAGTGTTTAGCAAAATCGAAATCTCTTTGATCTCCACATGGAACCGCCATAACCGCTCCAGTCCCATAGCTCGCTAACACATAATCTCCAATCCAAATTGGCACAGGCTTTTTAGTGAATGGGTGTTCCGCATAAGCTCCTGTAAAAACTCCTGAAATCGTTTTTACATCTGCCATGCGTTCGCGTTCACTTCTCTTGGAAGTTGCATCGATGTATGCGGCTACTTTATCTTTTCTGGCTGCTGTAGTAATTTGAGCAACTAAAGGGTGTTCTGGAGCCAACGTCATAAATGACACGCCAAAAATAGTATCGGGTCGGGTAGTAAACACTTCGATAGTAGCCTTGTGATCTACCACAGGAAAATATACAGAAGCTCCTTTGGATTTTCCAATCCAGTTACGTTGCGTCTCCTTAATACTTTCAGTCCAATCAAGTCCATCTAATCCATGTAGCATACGTTCTGCGTAGGCAGAAATACGCATACTCCACTGTGTCATTTTTTTACGAACTACAGGATGACCCCCACGTTCTGAAACGCCGTTAACAATCTCGTCATTGGCTAATACAGTTCCTAAAGCAGGACACCAGTTTACTTCTGTTTCGGCTAAAAACGCCAAACGGTATTGCAGTAAAATAGCTTGCTTTTCTTTAGAAGAAAACCCGTTCCATGTTGCTGCATCAAATGGTACGATATCTTCATCACAAACGGCTTTTACTTCCGTATTTCCAGAAGCTTCGAATAAGGCGATTAGTGTATCGATGCTTTCGGCTTTATTTGCACTTTTGTTGTACCATGAATTAAATAATTCTCCAAAAATCCATTGCGTCCATTTGTAGTATTCAGGGTTACTTGTGCGAACTTCTTTACTCCAATCAAAAGAAAAACCAACATTGTCTAGTTGTTTTCTGTAGCGATTTATATTTGTTTCGGTAGTAATTGCGGGGTGCTGACCTGTCTGAATTGCGTATTGCTCAGCAGGCAAACCAAATGAATCGTAACCTTGTGGATGTAATACATTAAAACCCTTATGCTTTTTGTAGCGCGCAAATATATCGCTAGCAATATATCCGAGAGGATGACCGACATGCAACCCAGCACCTGAAGGGTAAGGAAACATATCTAAAACATAATATTTAGGTTTGTCACTTTCAATTGATGCCTGAAAAGTTTGGTTTGTTGCCCAATGGTCTTGCCATTTCTTTTCTATAGCATTAAAATCGTAATTCATTACATGTATTTTTGGAAGCACAAATGTATTGTTTTTGCAACTGATTGCCTAGTACAATGAAGATGCTTCTTTATTCACAATTGTAGAAAAAATCAATATTACATATTTTTGTAAAAGGGAAATTAAACAAGCTAATTACCGCTAATTAATACTGTATTTATACTAATATTTAGAAAAAAAATTCTAATTAGGTTTCAAAATACACAACTTTTAAGGCAAAATGCATAAAGAAAAATCCAGATACAATTAAGAATTTTGTCGTAATTAAAGTTTGTAAATTAGGATAGTATTGTAATTACTAATGATAAACAGCTAAATGAGGCTGTCTAAAAAGGAATTTCAACGAAAGCTGAGCGATAGTCGAAGCCTGTTAATTGACGGGATCATCAAATTGTATTTTAACAGTATGTGATGTACGATTACAAGATTCTTAACTTTTCGGACAACCTCATAATAAGAATTGCGTCAATTTGAACTTGATTCGGGGTCTCACTAAGCATATGAAAATTACAATGATGAGATTGCTTATCTAGTGAGGAATGACGGATCAGTATGTATTATTACTAATTACGTATATATATTACAAATAATTAAGTTGTATAATCCTTTTAAGAAGAAATCATATTTGGCTTTCTTTCTTAAAACCAACAGTATATAAATTTCATATTAATGATAACATGTAAAGCGGCAATCGCCACAGGAAACGGAACTTTTAGCATAGAAAATATAGAAGTAAATGCACCAAAAGGGGATGAGGTTTTGGTAAAAGTAAAAGCTTCGGGATTATGCCATACCGATCATGACTCACTTACTTGGGGACAAACCATTGTTTTAGGTCATGAAGGTGCAGGAATTGTTGAAGCTATTGGTGATGCGGTTACCAAATTTAAAATTGGCGATGAAGTTATTTTAAATTGGGCAACGCCTTGTTACGAATGTTTTCAATGTTTAGAAGGGAATCATAATATTTGTGAGAAAAATTCTCCAGTTATTGCAAGCCACGCGGGTAAATTACCAGGCGGACATGTAGCTATTGAAACGACCACATGGAAAGGGGTCCCTAT
Source organism: Aquimarina sp. (assembly GCA_020628975.1). Taxonomy (GTDB): domain Bacteria; phylum Bacteroidota; class Bacteroidia; order Flavobacteriales; family Flavobacteriaceae; genus Aquimarina. The sequence continues at coordinate 42,887 of JAHDEF010000001.1, forward strand.
AGAACGTTCTTTTAATATCGGAACGCTTTCAGAATATACTTTAGTGAAGAGTGCTGCTTTGGTGAAAAAACAAAGCAAAAAGCTCTCTTTTGAATCGGCTTCAATTGTGTGTTGCGGGGTTATGACAGGTTGTGGATCGGTATTTAACACCGCTAAAATTGAGTGGGGAAGTTCCGTAGTGGTTTTAGGAACTGGAGGCGTAGGGTTAAATGTAATTCAGGCGGCTCGAATTTCGGGAGCATCAAAAATCATTGCGATTGATATTAATGAGCAACGTTTAGAAATGGCTCAACAATTTGGAGCTACCGATGTCATTTTAGCGGACAAAGCCGACAAGGGTTTGAATAATGCTGCGGAGGTTGTTAAAGCAATGACAGATGGTCGAGGGGCTGATTATGCCTTCGAATGTACTGCTGTGCCTGCTTTAGGTGTTGCGCCCTTGGCAATGATTAGAAATGCGGGTACCGCCGTTCAAGTTAGTGGTATAGAAGAAGAAATTACCGTAGATATGCGATTGTTTGAGTGGGATAAAAAATATATCAATCCGCTTTATGGAAGCTGTCGCCCAGATATAGATTTCCCCAAATTAGAAGCATTGTACGATAATGGCAGTCTGCTTTTAGATGAAATGATCACACGTACTTATAAACTAGAAGATTTAGGTCAAGCCTTTGAAGATATGCTTGCAGGTAGAAACGCCAAAGGAGTTATCGTGTTTGACTAGTTTTTACAAGCAAATATCAATTAGTAGTCCATAAAAAAGCCGTTAATTTTACTTATATAAATAGATTATGAAATCACTTTTTCTAGGATTAACGTTGTTTTTGACTACGATAAGCTTTTCTCAAATACAATTATTAGATACCTGGAAATTTACGCAGCTAGATCCCGGAGGTGCTTTTAAAAAAGAATTTGATGATAGTGAATGGCGAGAAGTAAGCGTGCCTCATGATTGGGCTGCAGATGGGAAATTTGATTTTAACAACGATCTTCGATTCAATACGATTATTCAAAACGGAGAAACTACGCCTGTTTTTAGAACAGGTCGATCAGGGGCATTACCCATTGTAGGAGTCGGTTGGTACCGGACTCATTTTCAAATTGATGATGTTACCAAATATTATGAGGTATTGTTCGATGGTGCTATGAGCAACGCCAAAGTGTACGTGAATGGTAATTATGTTGGCGAGCGTCCCAATGGCTATATTTCTTTCTATTTTGATATTTCTAAATTTTTAGTAAAAGGGGATAATGTAATTTCAGTACGTTTAGAAAATTTCAATGGGCAAACGCGATGGTATTCTGGTGCGGGTTTGTATCGAAAAGTAAGTCTAATTAAGCGAGAAAAAATACATATTCCCACTTGGGGAATTACAGTAACAACACCCAAAGTCACTAAAGAAAAAGCTAAAGTTGCTGTAAGCATTTCAGTACCTACTTATGAAAAATTAAGCATAGAAAATGAAGTTATAGATGCTCAAAAAAATCGTGTGTATATTGAAAGAAAGTTATTTTCAAAGACTAGTAAGCTACCTTTTACAACTTCATTTTTTCTGACGAACCCTAAGCTTTGGGATATTGAAAATCCTCAATTATATACATTAATTACCAAAGTTTATAAAAACAAAAAGTTAGTAGATAGACAAATTACAAGTTTTGGGATTCGAGATATTAAATTCAAAAAAGAAGGTTTTTATCTTAATTATAATAAGGTGCGTTTTAAGGGAGTAAATA
>JAHDEF010000069.1 GCA_020628975.1 Aquimarina sp.
AAACAGCCTTGTGGTAAGGATACTGAAAAGTCATATCACTATAAGTCTGTAAGGTTTGTTTTACCGCTTTTGTAGAGAATTTTTCCCATAAAGGGTTTCCTTCCTTAGGGTATACAGAAACAGCCATTACGCGTTTTCCTTGCACATCAACAGCCATCATGTCGTAAATGTATTTTCGTGAAGTAGCAAAAGCAAAATCACGAACATTTTCAGCTTTAAATTTCCACGTTTTAGTAGCTGTTTCTTTAGTTTTTTCATTTGCTATAGCTTCATCTTGTGTCACTATAAATACCTGCTCAGTATAACTTTCTTTAGCTTTTTCAAAGCGTTCTAATTGTGTTTTGGTAAAAACCTCTTTTCTATTTACAAGGGCACCTGTAGCTTCTAAAATATGGTCTTTTGGTGTGGTAATTTCCACCTCGTAATTACCAAAGTTTAACGCAAACTCTCCATCGCCTAAAAATGGTGTATTTTGCCAGCCTTCAACGTCATTGTATACACACATACGAGGGTAGAACTGTGCGATGATGAATGATTTATTTCCATCCTCAGCAAAGTATTCGTAGCCCGATCTATCATCACCAGGGATATGTTCGTTTACGTTATACCACCAATCGATATTAAAGCTCATTTTTTTCCCTGCAGCAAGCGGCGCATCTAGGTCAATACGCATCATGGTTTTATTAATGGTGTATTTTAAAGTTTTACCGTTGGTGCTTTCTACTTTTTCAATATTGAATCCTCCATCAAATTTAGGAGCAAGATATTTGCTTACAAATGATGCTGGACGGTAATAAACACCCATATTATCACCTTCAATAAGTGGAGTGTCTGAATCTTTAGCACGTTTATTTTGGTCTAACTGTAACCAAAGAAATTCTAAATCATCAGGTGAGTTATTCGTGTAAGTTATGGTTTCGCTACCAGTTAACTTGTCGTTAATTTCATCTAGCTGAACTTTAATTTTATAGTCAGCTTGTTGTTGGTAATATTGGTGACCAGGGGCTCCAGATGCATTTCGGTATACATTGGGCGTCGAAAATTCTTGGTATAACTGCCTAAATTTATTAGTGTTAATATGTCCTTTATGCGATATGGTGTCTTGTTGTGCTTTTGCTACTAGCGTAGAAATAAAAAGAAAGGCGAAAAGAATTTTTCTCATAAATCATTAATGTTTGGTTGTTTTATCGAAGAAAACAACAGCTTTGTTTTTAGCGTAGGTTAAATGTACGCTTTTTGTAGTTTTTTCATGCTTTACATGAACAATGTTTATTTGCTCTGAGAAAATATCTTGCAATACATTATTACTAACTTCAATACGTTGGGGATTTTTTTGAATTTTTCCTTCCAAATAGAAGTGTGTTAGGTTTTTTTCTTCCTCTAAACCTAAAAAATTGAGAGAAATTGGTTTTCGATTAATGCTTAATTTAATTTTAGAGCTTAAGTATGCTTGTAGTTTTTTTGTTTGTTGAGGCGATAATTTATTAAAATCATTAGGGCTTTCAGAAAAGCGCTCTTCAAATAACTTAAATAAATCGTCACTAAATACTTGCATGTGAATTTTGGCTATTTTTTCTTCAGAATTTAACTCAATCGTACTGATCGAACTATAGTATTTGTGATCTGTAAAAGAAATACAAATCGAAGTAAAGGCAAGTAAAAGAATAAAATGTATTTTTTTCAATGAATCGAGGTTTATAGTATTAGGGGGCAATAAATATTGAATAAAGATTTGGCGGATATCCCAATATGCCCAAAGGACTGAACTTAAAGGTTAAAATCTGTATTTATTTTAGTTATCTATTGTATATCGTATTTATTTGCTATGAAATTGTTTTAAATTTTTATAATAAATTTCATTTGAAATGTTTTCTATTTCAGTAGTCCAAATTTTATTAGAAAAACGCCAATCTTTAGGTGACTCAAAGTTTTCCCAAATTTGTCTAGATTTATTATTTATCGCTTCAATAAAATCTTCAATGTTCAATTTTTTTCCAGCAATATCGAGCATTAAATGATAATTGTCTAAATCATTTTTATCTTTTGTGTGGATAGACTTTCCTTTTGGTAAGAAAAAAATAAAGTTGTCTTCGTCAAATGGAAAACAAAGGTAAACTTCTGCTAAAGCGAAAATACTTCGTGAAATCACAGTGGGTAACTGTTTATCGCTATATCCTTTAGTTGATAAGTATAGTGTATGTCTTAAAATTCCTGCTAGATTTCTGCATATTGGTGCAAATAGAAATTTTGAAACCTTCTTATTTAAGGCGTTATTTCGAATAAAGCTAATTGCACTGTCAATTTCATTCCTTCTCGCTTTAACCATCTTAATTTCATCAAATCTCCAATTGTTCATTAGAGATATAGAATTATCAATTACCAAGAGGTGCTTGTCTCTTTTTTTAGCGTCAAAATCGATATGCTCTGATATTGAAATAACAGCTTGTCTCCAAAAAGGGATAAGAGTTTCAATCCATTTGATAAGATTATTCCAAACTTCATCTGGATTTTGTTTTTCTAATTCGTTTCTTATTTCACTACATTTCATTTTTTAGTTTTATAATTAGCATACCACAAGTTTGTAAATAAAAATTAATCTATAGATATAGCATTTACTAGTTAGATTGCATACAGCTTGGTATGCTCTAATTTTTTATCTCAAATATTTCCTCTTTCTTTTTCTCTAACCCATTCGATATAATCGGTTTGAGATATTTTGGTAATTCCTATTTGTCTCATCATAATAACAATTTGTCCTCTGTGAAAACTTCCGTGATTAAAAACGGTTTGAATTATTTCACGAGTTGGAATTGAAAATTTTTCACCCTTATGTTCAAATTGAATTTCTTTTTCTAGATCTGCATTTTGTATAAATTTTCTAAAATTTTTAGATGTAATTTGCCATAATTTGAATAACTCATTATTATTACCAGAAAAGTTTGTCACCGTTTTTGTATCCCACCCTTTACCATTTAATCGAGAAAGCCACCCTGTTTCAGCAAACCAAATATGAAGTATAGTGTCACGAATTGTAGGAAAGCTTCCAATTAATTCTTTAACTAGCAGCTTTTCATTTAAATTTAATAAATCAATTATTAACGTGTCATTAGCCCATATATTATAATTGGCATAGTCTAGATATCTTTGATTCATTTCTAGAATTTATTCAGTTTATGGATTCAGTTTTATTTTTGTTTGTCCAGTATTTTTTTGCTAGGACGGATATCTAAATATAATACATTCAATAAATAAAGGGTTTTAATTGAAGAAAATAACAACGCATTTTAATTCAAAAACCATATTTTTAATTTTTATAATTGCTACAAATTTATGTTCGAAAACTATCCAAAAACTAGAAGTATACTTCCTGAAAACATGCAAGAGATTTATGAAGAACATTATAGATCGAATAGAGATGGTGCTACAGCAGCTTCAGGTTTAGCTCAAAAAATGGAACGTTGGCTACATAAAAAAGTAGCTGAAGACGTGCCTTTTCATCATAACAAACGCACTTTAGAAATAGGTGCAGGAACGTTAAATCAATTAGCTTACGAAGTACCAGCAGATTTTGATATTATTGAACCTTTCAAAAAATTATATGAAAATTCGGATGCGTTAGAGAAAGTGGCATGTATTTACGAGGATATCGATGATATTCCTTTAACAGAAGTCTACGACCGTATTATTTCCGTAGCTACTTTTGAGCATATAACCGATTTACCAAAAGTAGTAGCTAAATCATGTTTGTTACTACGTGAAAATGGCGTACTGCGAACTAGTATTCCAAACGAAGGTACCCTTTTGTGGACACTAGGCTGGAAATTTACGACAGGTATAGAGTTTAAAATGAAATATAATATGGACTATAGCACTTTAATGAAACATGAACATGTAAATTCAGCCAAAGAAATAGGGGAGGTGCTTGATTATTTTTACGGGAAAAATACCTGCAAAACTCTAGGCTTAAGTAAAGGCTTGGCTTTTTACAGATTTTATGAAAGTAGTCAACCTAATATCGATAGGGCTAAACAATATTTGAACTTGTAGATATAAATTTTTCAGGTATGTTTAATACTGAACTGATATAATTTCTCAAAATATTGTTAGATATTACAAGCTTTTAAAATAAAAAATCCTTACCGTTTGGTAAGGATTTTGTGACCTCGGCAGGATTCAAACCTGCAACCTCTTGAGCCGTAATCAAGTGCACTATTCAGTTATGCTACGAGGCCGTTTTAACTATTACTGCAACATCTTTATCGCTATTGCGGGTGCAAATATACTACCTTTTTTTAGTTCGCCAAAAACAAAAAGCATATTTTTACAAGAAAGATTTTTTCAACATGAATTTAGAAACATTCATTAGAGATATTCCTAACTTTCCAAAACCTGGGATACTTTTTAAAGATATTACTCCCTTGCTAAATAGTCCCGAAGCTTTTGCGCATTGCCTTGAAGAATTAGTGTCAAAAACACCTGATACCATCGATAAAGTTATAGGTATAGAAGCAAGAGGCTTTTTCTTCGGAACAGCGATAGCCCAAAAGCTTAGTGCAGGTTTTATTCCTGTTAGAAAAAAAGGAAAGTTGCCTTACACTACTATTTCGGAAAATTATAGTTTGGAATATGGTGATGATGCTCTAGAAATTCATGAAGATGCTGTCCGAAAAGGAGATCGTGTATTAATTCATGATGACGTACTTGCTACAGGCGGTACAGCAAAAGCAGTAGTAAACTTAGTCGAGCGATTAGGAGGTACGGTAGTACAATGTAATTTTTTAATCGAACTTGAATTTCTTAATGGAAGAAAGCAATTAAATAGCCCTATACTTAGTGTGCTTAAATATTAAATATTTATTTCACCTTTAAAAAGTTTATTGTATACTTGCAATAGTTAACTTCACGTTACTACACAAAAGCTTTATACTTTCATGCTTTTGTTCTATAATATTCATTGAATTCTCATATCACACATGTCAGACCTTATTGCTGGATTAAAATCTAAAAAATTACCTGAATTACAGGATATTGCAAAATCTTTAGATATACCAAAGTATCGTACAATTAAAAAATTAGATTTAATTTACAAAATCATTGAGCTTCAAGATGGTACTAAAAAAGAACCTTCTAACGAAACTTCAACAACTGCTGTTCCGAAAAATGACAGTGATAACAAACAGCCTAAAAAGAGACTCCGAAAGCGCTCTTCTTCTGAGGTTTCCGAAAATAAAATAAAAGCAACTGCAGAAGAAACAAAAAAGTCTTTTGATGCTAAAGAAAGCGTTAGTTCTAAAGAAAAGACTAATGTGGTGAGTAAAGAGGAAACGCCTCCTTCTAAAACAGAAGAAAAGAATCAGCGCAATCCGCGTCCGAGTAATAATAGCAACAGCAACGGGCATCAAAAAAATAAATCTCACAAAAACCAACGCGATAATAACCGCGATAATAAAGGGAATCGAGATAATCGAAATCGTTACAAAGAACCTGATTTTGAATTCGATGCTATCATAGAAAGTGAAGGTGTTCTTGATATTATGCAAGATGGCTATGGTTTCTTACGATCAAGTGATTATAATTATTTATCGTCACCTGATGATATCTATGTGTCGCAATCGCAAATTCGCTTATTTGGATTAAAAACGGGTGATACCGTATTAGGACAAATTCGTCCACCTAAAGAAGGGGAAAAGTATTTTCCTTTAATTAAAGTAAATAAAATCAATGGATTAAATCCACAAGTGGTACGTGACCGTGTATCATTTGAGCATTTAACACCGCTTTTTCCAAAGCAAAAATTCAATATTGCAGATCGACAAGGCACGATTTCAACTCGTATTATGGATCTTTTTGCTCCTATTGGTAAAGGGCAACGAGGCATGATTGTAGCGCAGCCTAAAACAGGTAAAACAATGCTACTTAAAGATGTTGCAAACGGAATAGCAGCAAACCACCCAGAAGTTTATCAAATGATTTTATTGATCGATGAACGACCTGAAGAAGTTACCGATATGCAACGTAATGTGCAGGGAGAAGTTATAGCTTCTACCTTTGATAAAGAAGCGCACGAACATGTTAAAGTGGCAAATATTGTGTTGGAAAAGGCAAAACGCCTAGTAGAATGTGGTCATGATGTGGTAATCCTTTTAGATTCTATAACCCGTTTAGCACGTGCTTACAATACAGTGCAACCTGCTAGTGGTAAAATATTAAGTGGTGGTGTTGATGCTAATGCGCTTCACAAACCAAAACGTTTCTTTGGAGCAGCTAGAAATATTGAAGGTGGAGGTTCACTAACCATAATTGCTACGGCTTTAACGGAAACCGGTTCAAAAATGGATGAGGTTATTTTTGAAGAATTTAAAGGAACGGGTAATATGGAATTACAGCTGGATCGTAAGATTGCTAACCGCCGTATTTTCCCAGCTATTGATTTAGTTTCAAGTAGTACTCGTCGTGATGATTTATTGCTAGATGACGCTACCTCTTCACGTATGTGGGTAATGCGTAAATTCTTAGCGGATATGAATCCTGTGGAAGCTATGGAATCTATTAATGATAGAATCAAATCTACCCGAAACAACGAAGAATTCTTGATATCGATGAATGGGTAAGTTCTTTGTTATTAAACTGAGAATTGAGAATAGAGAATAGAGAATAGAGAATAGAAGAGGCTGTCTAAAAAGCTGAAAATTCTCTAAACGAACATTGAGCGAAGCCGAAATTTGGTTTGATTATCAGCTCATCTACAGGCTTCGACTAACGCTTAGCCTTCGTTTTTGATACTTTTTAGTCAACCTCTTTTTTGCTAGAATGAGAACTGTTATTTTACGTCGTTGAGCTGAAAACTCACGAAATTGTGAGTTCATTTTTTAAGTCACTCCACAAATTTTGAATAAATTATAGGTGAGTTTCTTTCACTGGGAATTGGAAATCATCATTTCAAGTTGATTTGAAACTATCAATACTAATAGTTGTAAAATGAAAAAGCCATCCTTTTCAGAATGGCTTTTATTTATTAGGTAAAATAATATTATTTTACTTCTTCGAAATCTACATCTTCTACATCATCTGTTGCAGCTTCACCACTACCACTTGCGTCGGCTTGAGGTTCACCAGTAGGTGCTCCTTGCGCTTCTGCTTGTGCTTTATACATTTCTTCACTCGCTGCTTTCCAAGCTTCGTTAATTTTATCTAAAGCAGGACTAATTACCGCTAAATCTTTAGTTTCGTAAGCCTTCTTCAATTCTTCTAAAGCAGTTTCAACAGGAGCTTTTTTGTCAGCTGATAATTTATCACCAAACTCTTTCAATTGCTTTTCTGTTTGGAAGATCATTCCATCTGCTTCGTTCAATTTATCGGCAGTTTCTTTTGCTTTTTTATCTGCATCTGCATTTGCTTCAGCTTCTTGCTTCATTTTAGCAATTTCTTCTTCTGTTAAACCTGAAGAAGCTTCGATACGAATATCTTGTGATTTTCCAGTAGCTTTATCAGTTGCAGAAACTTTAATGATACCATTCGCATCAATGTCAAATGTAACTTCAATTTGAGGTACACCTCTTTGTGCTGGTGGAATATCACTTAAGTGGAAACGACCGATAGTTTTGTTATCCGCAGCCATTGGACGCTCACCTTGTAATACATGAATTTCAACACTTGGCTGATTGTCAGCAGCGGTAGAAAATACTTGAGATTTCTTTGTAGGAATGGTAGTGTTAGCTTCGATTAACTTAGTCATTACATTCCCCATAGTTTCGATACCTAAGGAAAGTGGTGTAACGTCTAATAATAATACATCTTTAACATCTCCAGTTAAAACTCCTCCTTGAATAGCTGCTCCAATCGCAACAACCTCATCAGGATTTACCCCTTTACTTGGTGCTTTACCGAAGAATTTTTCAACAGCAGCTTGTACTGCAGGGATACGAGTTGAACCTCCAACTAAAATAATCTCATCGATATCACTTGTAGATAAACCTGCACTTTTTAATGCTGTTTGACAAGGCTCGATAGTACGTTTTACTAAATCATCAATTAATTGATCAAATTTTGCACGTGTTAATGAACGTACTAAATGCTTAGGTCCTGAAGCTGTAGCCGTAACGTATGGTAAGTTAATTTCAGTAGAAGCAGAAGAAGATAATTCAATCTTTGCTTTTTCAGCAGCTTCTTTCAAACGTTGCAATGCCATAGGATCTTTACGTAAATCCATATTTTCTTCAGCTTTGAACTCTTCTGCTAACCAATCAATAATTTTTTGATCTACATCGTCACCACCTAAATGTGTATCACCGTCGGTAGCTAATACTTCAAAAACACCATCACCTAATTCTAAGATAGAAACATCGTGTGTTCCACCCCCAAAATCAAATACTACAATTTTTTGGTCGGTATCTTTCTTATCTAGTCCGTAAGCCAAAGCAGCAGCTGTAGGCTCATTAATAATACGTTCTACCGTTAAACCAGCAATTTCACCAGCTTCTTTAGTTGCTTGACGTTGTGCATCATTAAAATAAGCAGGTACCGTAATTACAGCTCTAGTTACTTCTTGATCTAAAAACTCTTCAGCGGTTTTCTTCATTTTCTGAAGTGTCATTGCTGAAAGCTCTTGTGGCGTATATAAACGACCATCAATATCTACACGAGGGGTGTC
>JAHDEF010000070.1 GCA_020628975.1 Aquimarina sp.
TAAAAATTTTTGATAAACGCTTAGACCCCGATGAATTTCATTTAGCTGTTGTAGGACTAGGTGCCTTAGGAATTATATCAAGTGTAACTATTCAGTTGGTATCAAATTTCAATATGAAAATCACTACAAAAAACTTGAGTTTTGATGAAATGATAGCGCATATACCTAAAGCTTATAACGATGACTATTGTCGATTTTGGTGGGCACCACATACTAATTGTGTACAATACTGGGAAGCCCATAAAACCACCGATAAGGCTAGCAAAAAAAGTATTTTTAGCTATTATTTTGATGATTTATTGAAGGGTAACTTTTTACATGAATTGGGTTTGTGGATTACTTCCTTTGCTCCCAAAAAAATTCCTGCTTTAAATAAATGGATGTATCAACTTTTATTAGCTAAAGAAAAAACAACAGTTACCAATTTTCTTGATGGTTTCACACTGCCTATTTTAGTCAAGCAAAAAGTAATGGAATATGCTATTCCTATAGAACACACAGAAAAGGTATTAAAAGAAATAAAAGAAGTACTAAAAAACAAGAAATATTTAGTGCATATGCCAATTGAAGTGCGTTTTACACCAGCAAATAAAGCGGCTTTGAGTATGGCTTACGGAAGAAAAAGCTGTTACATTGGTATTATTGCTTACAAACCTTTTGGTAAGGATATTAATTATGATAGTTATTTTGAAGACATACATAATATTTATACCAAATATGAAGGAAGACCCCATTGGGCTAAAGTAACCTATTATACGAAAGAAGAATTAAAAGCAATTTACCCGAACTGGCCATCTTTTGCTAAACTGCGTCAAAAAATGGATCCTAATGGAAGGTTTTTAAATGATTATCTAAAAAAATACTTTAGCTAATAGTTTAATGTAGTAAAACCCTACTTTTACAATTATGATAGTGGCTAAGAATATTTTTAAAAACTACGGTAATGTAGCCGTTTTAAAAGGTGTTGATCTTGAAATTAAAGCAGGTGAAGTGATTACAATTGTAGGAGCTTCAGGCGCTGGAAAAACTACACTACTCCAAATTTTGGGAACGCTAGATACTCCCGATAAAACAACAAATGCTTCCCTAGAATTTAACCAAAAAGATATACTGAATTTTAAAAGTAAAGACTTAGCAAAATTTAGAAATGAAGAAATAGGATTTATTTTTCAATTTCATCAATTATTACCAGAATTTACCGCTATTGAAAATGTGTGTATTCCAGCATTTATAAAAGGTACCCCAAAAAAAGAAGCCTTTCAAAAAGCAAAAGAAATTCTTGAGTTTCTTGGTTTAGGACACCGTTTAGAACATAAGCCCGATAGCCTTTCTGGAGGAGAACAACAACGCGTTGCCGTGGCTAGAGCATTAATAAACAATCCCAAGGTTATATTTGCTGATGAACCATCAGGAAACCTTGATAGTGCTTCTGCTGAGCATTTGCATCAATTATTTTTTGAGCTTCGCAATAAATATGGTCAAACTTTTGTAATCGTTACACATAACGATCAATTTGCTGATATGGCTGACCGAAAAATAACGATGGTCGATGGCAAATTAGCAACTGACCTAGCTTAAATAAAGCTATAAATTAAAGCACTGCCAATAGGTGAAATTTTACAGATATCTATGATTTCTTCTTTGAAACCTGAACTGATTGAATTCCTTAACGAAAAAGCCGCTCAATATGAGCATCCCGTTTTTTTAGATACCGATCCTATTCAAATTCCTGCACAATTTTCTTTAAAACAAGATATTGAAATTAGCGGGTTCTTAACAGCAACAATTGCTTGGGGAAATCGTAAAAGCATTATTAACAATGCTAAAAAACTAGTGCAGATTATGGGAAACACACCCTATGATTTCATTATAAATCACTCCAAAAGTGATCTTAGTGACTTGCAATTTGTACACCGCACTTTTAATGTGGAAGATTTAATCTATTTTTTTGAGGCACTAAAACAACTTTATAAAGCACATAATTCTCTTGAATGTTTATTCCATAATCATATTGAAGAAAATCGATTACAAATTGCCATTCATGAGTTTAAAAAAGCGTTTTTCTCGATACCTCACCCTGCTAGAACTACAAAGCATATTAGTGATCCTTTAAAAAATTCTGCTGCTAAAAGGATCAATATGTTTTTACGATGGATGGTTAGAGACAATCAACAAGGTGTTGATTTTGGTATCTGGAAAACTATTCCACCAAATGTATTATCGTGCCCATTAGATGTACATTCTGGAAATGTTGCTAGAAAAATAGGGCTTTTAAAACGCAAGCAAAACGATGCTAAAGCTTTATTAGAATTAGATACTTCGTTAAGAAAATTAGACGCTAATGACCCCGTGAAGTATGATTTTGCGTTATTTGGTTTAGGGGTGTTCGAAAAATTTTAAAGTGATGCATGCGTAGCATGTTTTATTATTTTTTCAATAGTCAGAGGCTTGGTTTCGTAACAGGGCAATTCATCCTTCACATCTTCGAAACCGATTACTTTACTACTTTCGCTGGTAGATAACATAACGATGTGTATTTTCTTCCCAAAATCATTATTTAAAAAAGCCTTTCTAAATTCCCAACCATTAAAAGCAGGCATATTAACATCTAAAAAAATAAGATCTGGTAGCAACGAAACGTTGTCTTTATTTTCTATAAGATAATCGTAAGCTTTGGCACTATTATTGAAAACTTCTATACGATCAAACAATTCCGACCGCACTGCTAGTCTTTTATTGACTATCGTTGTAGGTTTGTCATCATCAATAAAAAATACTTGTAACATAAAACGATCTTAAAAGTTTATACCCTTAAAACGAAAATACAAAGGCTATAGTTATCTTAGTAACATTTTTAAGAAAATTAATGCTTTTATCCACCAAATATCTAGAAATCCGATGAATAAAATTGTATTCATTTTTTTGGTTCTCAATTCCATCTTTGCAGCTTCTGTATTGGGGCAAATTGGTGAGAAAAGAACTTACAATATTGATTTTTCAGATATTAGTCCTACACCTAAACCCCAAAAAGATAAAAAAGAAACCCCTTCACTTAACGTAGAAAACACGACCCCTAGTTTGATTGATTTCAATAGAAAAAATCCAAGTCTAACCGACACGAATAATGCGGGATTTATTTTGAATAGTATTATCGATAGCGAAAATTTCGGAAAATCGAACCCCAGAAATATTGATGTATTTGGACAGAAAAGTGACGTTGCCAACTACAAAGTAAAGCATCTTCCTAACCAACTCAAAAATATTGAAGGTGGCGCTAAATTGATTTTTACGGATCAAAATCTTGGCGAAATCAACACCCAAAGTGATTATTTAGATATTTACTATCGTGATCACGGCCAAATTGATGGAGACATTATTAAAATTAATGTTGACGAACAACCTTTTGTAAGTAAAGTCGTACTAAGTCAAGGAAATAAATCGGTAAGACTCTATTTAAAACCAGGCTTTACAAAAATTGACCTTTACAGTGTTTTTGATGGAAGATTATATCCCAACACCGTTGAATGGGTAATTAAAGACGATCAAAAAAGAAAAGTCGCAGATAATGTTTTATCTGTAAGCAAAGGATTTAAAGGAACCATTGTAGTAATAAAAGATTAGCTATTTTTATTTTTTTCTATTATCCAACGGCTCATAAACTCAGTACTTCGCATACTGTGATGCCATAATATTTCACCTGTAATATTTGTATTTCTATGATTTTCTAAATCATTTAGTGTTGCATTAACGTGGGTTGAAAGTCTTTCAAAATGAACTTTTTTATCGAAATTTTTTAATAAAATGTCAGGCATTTCTACTATTGAATTTTCCCAAAGAGACGCTTTCTTGTAAAGATTACAAGTCTTATTAATGATATCAGTTGCTGTGTTCCCTACTAATAAAGTATTCAAATTTTCTAAAGACATAGCCTCAGCCCCAACGCTTGTTGTTACAAAGGGAAGTCGATTTTCTAATGCCTTTAACAATTTACCTTTTTGTCCTGCTCCAAAAGGAATTGGCGCTAACAAAAGTTTATAAGAATTAAAAACAGCATTAATATCGTCTACATATCCCTTTACAATAAATCGCTCACTAGGTTTACTAAGTTGTAAATGTTTTACTTGCGCATGGCTACCATATATATGCAACGCAGCTTCTGGCAACTGTTTTGACAATTTAGGCCATATTTCTTTTTTTAACCTTAATACCGTTTGCCAATTGGGTTCGTGCAAAAAATTTCCTACGAAGAATATATCTTTTCTCTCCTCAAAAGTTTTAGTTTCTAACTTTATGCCATCACTGACTAATGGAAAGTAAAATAAGATTGATTTTGGTACTTTGTAGCGTTCTACAAGAATTTTAATTTCTACAGAAGAAATAATTAGCGATATATCTGATCGATAAATGCTTGCCACTTCACGTTTTGCGGTATCCGATATAGGCGATTCTATTATATCATTTGAATGCGCTTTATAACGTACTTCTCTTTCTTTCCTTAAAAAGTGTAAATCTTCCGTATCTAAAACTCGAATCGCTTTGGGACAATGCTTTTTAACACGCCATGAAAATTGTTCTTCCACCATAAAGCGATCAAACAATACTATTGAAGGTTGCAAATCTTTTAGTATAACATCAAAAGCATCATCATTTATAGCGGTCGTAAAACTTTGAATAGCTAGATTTTCAGGAAAAGAAAAATGATCTGGCTTTACTGCCGCAGAAGTAAAATATATCGCATAATTCATTTCATGAAAACATGCTAAAATATGTAATAAATGTACCCCCGCTGCTGTGGCATTCGGTTGTGGCCAAACATGACCTATAACCAATATTTTTTCTCTATTTTTACTCAATATTTTACAGCTTTAGCAGTTATAAACGTATGGCATATTTTTTAAAACCACTATTCTTAATCACTCTATTTAGTATTTTTATTACTAGCTGTGGCGAAGATAATGATGATTTTGTGTTACCTGAAGATGTTTCAAATGTCATTTTAGAACAAGGTATTGTGTTTGGGTTAGTCGATAGAGAATGTGCCGCAGTTAATCGTACCATTGACGATTGCAACCGTGTATTTAGATATACTGGGAATCAAATTGTAGCAACTGATATACTTGAAGGAATTCCAGCTGACGAAACTTGGACTTTTTCCTCTACAAACCTGGGTGTTTTAAATTTGCTACTAGCTCGAGGATTAGAAAATTTACCTAGAGCCCTTCGTGATTTTGATAATACATCGATTGCTGAATTTCAACAAGAATTGGAGGGTTTTACTAATTTCTATGTTTTAGAATATACCACACCCGCAGGAAGAAAAACCATTCAATTTCAAAACGTTCCTCCTTCCGCAAGTGAAGAGGTGAAAATTTACTTTAACGAGATTATTAAAATTACTAGTAGGATAGATAAATAAAATTAGCTGTGATGTGACAACTATATTACTTCAATTTTACTTAAAATATTTCATCCTCTTATTTTGACTTCCTTTTTCGTAATCATTTAAGAAAACTGAATCAATTCCCGATTAATTTTTCTGTTTGAAAGCCGCTATAATTTTTTCTACCGCTTCGGGATTTAGCAATGTAGAAATATCCCCTAACTGATCTTCTTCTCCTGAGGCTATTTTTCTTAAAATACGACGCATAATTTTGCCACTTCTAGTTTTCGGTAATGCAGGCGTGAAAATGACTTTATCGGGCTTAGCAATTGGCCCAATAGTAGTACCAATCATACTTCTAATTTCTTTGATTAAAACTTCAGAAGGCTTTATATTTTTATGTAAGGTAACGTATGCACACAAGGCATTTCCTTTAATTTCATGTGGAAATCCGATGACTGCAGATTCAGCCACATCAGCGTGTTCATTCACTGCATTTTCAATCGGTGCAGTACCTAAATTATGACCTGATACAATAATTACATCATCAACACGTCCTGTTATTCTATAGTTCCCACTAGCATCTCGATAGGCGCCATCACCCGTAAAATATTTTCCTTCAAATTGCGAAAAGTATACATTTTGGTAACGTTCGTGATTTCCGTAAACCGTTCTTGCCATAGAAGGCCAAGGAAATTTAATGGCCAATCGACCTTCGGCTTTTTCGGCTTTTTTTTCTATTTCTATACCATTTTCATCCATTAAAGCTAATTGCACTCCTGGTAAAGGTTGTGTAGCAAAGGTGGGACGTGTAGGTGTAATTCCTGCTAAAGGAGAAATCATTATTGCGCCCGTTTCTGTTTGCCACCAAGTATCTACTATAGGGCAATTTCCATGTCCAATATGATCATTATACCAATGCCATGCTTCTTCATTAATAGGCTCACCAACGGTACCTAAAACTTTAAGTGAAGATAAATCATGAGTTTCTACAAAAGATAGCGGTTGTTTGGCTAAAGCTCTTATGGCTGTAGGAGCGGTATAAAAATGGGTGATTTTCAATTTTTCACAAATTTCCCAAAAACGTCCATAATCAGGATAGCTTGGTACCCCTTCGAACATTACTGTTGTAGCACCTGACAAAAGTGGCCCATATACAATGTATGAATGCCCTGTAATCCATCCGATATCGGCTGTACACCAAAAGATATCATTGGCTTGCATTTGAAATACATTTTGAAAGGTAAAGGCACTGCCTACCATATATCCTCCACAAGTGTGCACCATCCCTTTGGGTTGACCTGTTGAACCCGAAGTATATAAAATGAAAAGTTCATCTTCAGCATCCATAACTTCAGCAGGACAATCTTTAGCTACTTTTTGCAATTCGTCGAACCAAAATTTATCACGCCCCGCTTTCATCGGTGTAGGCTCAACGGTTCTTCGGTAAACAATTACGGAAGTTATAGATGGCGTATTTTCAAGTGCTTCATCACAAATAGACTTTAACTCTACTTTCTTTTCGCCTCTATATACTTCATTAGCCGTAATCAACATTTTACACTTCGAATCGTTGATACGACTAGATAACGCCGCGCTAGAAAAACCTGCAAATACCACCGAATGCACCGCTCCTATTCGAGCGCAAGCCAGTACAGCTATTGCCAATTCAGGAATCATTGGCATATATAAACATACTTTATCTCCTTTTTTGACCCCATTATTTTTTAATACATTGGCAAAATGAGAAACTTTCACATATAGCTGTCGATAAGTTATATGTCGTGTTTCTTCATCGGGATTGTTCGGTTCCCATATAATGGCCGCTTTATTGGGCTGCGTTTTTAAATGCCTATCTAAACAATTTTCAGTGATATTTAGCTTTCCTCCCTCAAACCATTTTACCTCAGGTTTCGTAAAATCATAATCTAAAACGGTATCCCACTTTTTATGCCAATAGAATTTTTCGGCAACGGCATTCCAAAATTTTTCTGGATCGTTGACACTAGCTTGATACCATTCTTTATATTGAGCAAAACTTGAAATTTTTAAATTATCAGGAATTGAAATCATTAGTTGTATATAAATTAATTTGATTGTTAAAATAAATAAATTTATTTATAGTAGAACTCGGATCAATGCAAAATCTTGAATGATTATTTGAATATCCGGAATTGCTTATAATAAGATTATGGTGAAGTTGTATAAAACATATATAAACGAAGGCTGAGCGATATTTGAAGTCTATTAATTAACTGATAATTAATTTGTATCTAACTCATTCAATATATAGTTACAAGATTCTTAACTGTTTAAACAGCCTCCTCATTTAGGAAATAAAATTAGTAGCATAAGATTTCTTTTCAATCAAGCAATAACAAGCAAAGGATGCTATTACTATTTAAAAATTTACATTATTATTTCATTTGAAAGCATTAGTTACAAATACCTGCTTGCAAATCTGCTAGAGGGATATCTAAGTCGTTATTATCTATTATTACAGTACCGTAAAAAGCATCACTACCTGTCAGTACAGGTGTTAAACCGCAATAATTAATTAGATTCGGATTGTTCCTAATACTTATATCGTCAATAATTCGCATCATTTCACCGTCTACATTTTCATCTGCAACAGGAATTGATAAGCCTTCTATTCCATCTAAAGATACTAAACTGTCATTATCAAAAATGACTAAATCACCATCGATAGTATCAATATTTTCTAAACCAACTAAACTCGCTAAGTTTCGATTGTTAATCAGTTTCAAATCGCCAATTAAAGTAAGACTGCTTAAAAACGATAAATCTTCAAAATTCCTATTGCCTTCAATTGTAATATTAATTGCATCTTCTGCATCTAAACCTTTTAAGTCATCTAAAGTTTCTAATGCCGTGTTGAATTCTACAATTAACTCTTCCGTAACTTTAAGATCCTGTAAACCTTTTAAGTCTACTAAAGTACTATTATTGTTAATTCTTAAGCGCTCTACTTGTTCAATTACACTTAAGGCCGATAAATCTGTTACTGGATCGTTAATATTAGCCGTAGAAGAAATTTGAATTTCTTGTGTATTTACTATGTCAAATTGCTCGCTTTCGAACAAATCAATAGATGACTGCGAAGTAAAACTCCACACTTCTTGATTAGAAACTTTTGGAACACCTGTTCCATCTAGTCGAATCAACACATCGTTTTCTGAATTACTCTGAATAATCAAGTTGCGATTAAATCTCGCAAA
>JAHDEF010000071.1:0-3100 GCA_020628975.1 Aquimarina sp.
AGTAGATCAGGGTTTCCTAACCATTTGCCAAAAGCAAAACGTATTATCTACTTATTTCAAAGTGGAGGGCCTTCTCAAATGGATCTTTTCGATTATAAGCCTAAGTTAACAGATATGTTTGGTAAAGAATTACCAAAATCTGTTATCGGAGGTCAGCGTTTAACAGGAATGAGTGGTAGTCAAAGTACATTACCTGTTGCTCCGTCCAAATTTAGTTTTAAACAATATGGGGAATGTCGTGCTTGGGTTAGTGAAATTATGCCATATACTGCCGAAGTTGTAGATGATTTGTGTTTTGTAAAAAGTATGCAAACCGATCAAATTAACCATACGCCAGCCATAACGTTTATGCAAACAGGACATCAATTGCCGGGTAGACCGTCTATTGGATCATGGTTAAGTTATGGGTTGGGTTCAGATAATGCAAATTTACCGACTTTCATTACGTTAGTATCTAAAAATGGAAAAGGGCAGCCCTTAAAAGCAAGTTTATGGGGGAATGGATTTTTACCAACCGAACACCAAGGGGTACAATTTAGATCGGGAAAAGACCCTGTATTATATTTAAGTGACCCAGAAAATTATGACGGTCACGACAGAAGAAGTATGCTTGATTATTTAAATCATCTAAATGATTTACAGAAAGATGCTTATGGAGATCCAGAAATCGAGGCAAGAATGACGCAATATGAAATGGCTTTTAAAATGCAAACCTCGGTGCCTGAAGTTACAGATATTACGGATGAGCCAGATTACATTTTTGATTTGTATGGAAAAGATAGTCGCGATCCAGGTACCTACGCTGCCAACTGTTTAATGGCGCGTAAGTTATTAGAAAAAGGGGTGAAGTTTGTACAACTATATCACCAAGGTTGGGATCAGCATACCAATTGTCCTGGAGGTGTAAAAAGCCAAGCGCAGAAAACAGATCAAGCTACCGCAGCTTTAGTCAAAGATTTGAAACAACGTGGTATGCTAGAAGATACTTTAGTAATATGGGGTGGAGAATTTGGAAGAACAGTCTACTCTCAAGGTTTATTGACTCCAGAAAACTATGGTAGAGATCACCATCCAAAAGCATTTACGATGTGGATGGCTGGTGCTGGGGTAAAACCTGGTTTTACTTTAGGAGAGACCGATGATTTCAGTTATAATGTAGTAAAAGATCCTGTTCATGTACACGATTTCCATGCGACATTGTTACATCTTATGGGAGTAGATCATGAAAAACTCACCTATAAATTTCAAGGAAGAAGGTTCCGATTAACTGATGTACACGGACACGTGGTGAAGGATATTTTATCTTAGAAGATCTGAGAAGTGAGATATAAGTATTGAGATTTTATATCACTTTTTCTTTAGATAAAATGGAGTGTTGGTAAACTGAAAATAACAATAAAGCGTCATCCTGAATTTATTTCAGGATCTCATGAAGAATATGAAAATCTATGAGATGGGATTCCTTGTCAAGCAAGGAACGATAAAATGAGAATAATAAATTAGAGTTTGTGAAAAATCTAATATCTCAAATCTCAATATTAACATCTAAACAATGAAATCAAGAAGAGAATTTCTGAAAACAGCAGCAACGGCAACCGTTGCTACTGCGGTAGCACCAGCTTTTGGGGCGACAGTTATACCAAGTAAAAAGAAAAAAGAGGGTTGGGTTAAAGATGAAGAAATTATTCTTGGTCATGGCGATTACAAATACAAACTTCATAAAGGTTGGGCGCAATTAAGTTCGGTTCAAACTCCGCTATTGAATTGTCACGAAATGGTGATGGACAGCAAAGGGCGTTTGATAATGATTGGTGATCACCCGCAAAATAACATCCTAATTTTTGATAAATCAGGTAAGTTATTAGACTCTTGGGGAACCGCTTACCCAGGAGGACATGGCCTGACTTTATCGAAAGAAGGAGAAGAAGATTTCTTATTTCTGTCAGATTCTGGGTGGTATTTAGGTAAAAATGGAAAATGGGTGCATCACAATGGGCGTGTTACTAAAACAACCACAGATGGTAGAGTTATTTTTGATATAGGTCACCCTGTTACTATCGGAGTTTATCAACCAGGAGATCATTTCTGTCCAACCGAAATTGCCGTAGGGCCTAATGGAGATATTTATATTGCTGATGGCTATGGTAAAGATTATATCTTACAATACGATGCTAATGGTAAGTATATCCGTCATTGGGGAGGACATGATAATGCCGATAAAAATTACAATTTAAATAATGCTCATGGGGTTTCTATAGATTATAGAGAACCTGGTAATCCCATGTTAGTTTGCACATCACGTTCTGACAATGCGTTTAAATATTTTACACTTGATGGTATTTACGTTAAAACAGTGCATTTACCTAACATGTATGTATGTCGTGCAGTTTTTGATGATAATAATCTATACGCAGGGGTATGTTGGTCAGCGACTAGAGAAGGGAAATTTCATTGGTTAGATCATACAGGTTTTGTCACTGTTATGGAAGGCGACAAAGTAGTTTCTAACCCAGGAGGTTCAGCACCTGAATATAAAAATGGAGAATTACAAAAGTCGTACCAGTTGGAAAGCAAGCCAATTTATCATGGGCATGATGTATGTGTAGATGAAGATAAAAATTTATATGTCTGTCAATGGAATGCTAACCATGCAGCACCCTATAAATTGGAACGGATTTAGTTCAGAGTTGTCAATACTCAGCTTTCGTGCCCCTCGGCTTCGCTCGGGGTACGAAAGCTGAGTACCTCGGCTATCGCTCTGTATAAACTTTAGTCGAAGGCAGAGTACCTCGGCTATCACTCGGGATGAGCTTTAATCGAAGGCTGAGCGAAGTCGAAGCCTGATTACATGAGTCTTAAGTCTTGGGTCAAACATTGAACATTAAACTTTAAACCTTGAATTATTTCAAGTTATGGAAGAATCAAATATTATATTATTTCTTGGGCGATTTCACCCATTATTAGTGCATTTACCTATTGGTTTTTTATTATTCGCAGCAGTAATTGAAATTACAGAGCGATTAAAAATTACTAAAGGTTTGAAAAATGCAGTTCCTTTTTCATTACTACTAGGAACGTTAAGTGCTGTAGCGGCTAGTAT
>JAHDEF010000071.1:3110-8567 GCA_020628975.1 Aquimarina sp.
CATGTTTAACAGGTGTTTTAGGTTTAATGTTAGCTACCAGTGGCGATTATAACTATGAAGCATTGGACAATCATAAATGGGCTGGAATAGCAACTACAATTATCGCTCTAATCGCTTACTTGTTAAGTCTCGATTTATCTATTTTTAAAGCTTTAAAAAAACAGCTGTATTTAGTAATGGTTACTGTTATGGTAGTTGGTTTGTCAATAACAGGGCATATGGGGGGCAATTTAACGCATGGTGAAGATTATTTAACGCATTATATGCCTTTCAAAAAAGAATCTACAGATCCGCTAAAACGACCAGAAGTTACTGATATAGCCCAAGCTGAATATTTTGCCGATGTGGTTCATCCTATCATCAAATCTAAGTGTTATAGCTGTCATAATGCCAGCAAAATGAAAGGGCAACTTTCTTTTGAAAGTATTGAAACTTATAGCAAAGGTGGAAAACACGGAAATACCATAGTGCCAAGTGATGCTGAAAAAAGTGAAATTTTAGTACGTGTAAATCTTGACGAAGACGATAAATTATTTATGCCTCCTAAAGGTAAAACACCTTTAACAGCTGAAGAAAAACAAATTATTACAGCATGGATAAATCAAGCCAAGGCAGATTATAGTGTTAAAATTGTAGATACAAAACCTAATGATGAAACGTTAGCGTTGGTGTCAGCATATTTAAACCTAGACGGTCACACTTCGAGCGACATGATTCATTTTGCACAAGTGCCTTCGGAACAACTAAAAAAATTAAGAGATTTAGGTTTTTCTATTCGAGAATTAGCAGCTGACTCTTACGCCTATGATGTTGTTTTGCCTTCTAGTTTTAGTACTAAAGAAAACATTTCAGAGAAACTTTCAGCCCTATCCGAAATCAAGAATAATATTTTATGGTTAACCTTAGAGAATACAGGGATTAGTGATGAAAATTTAAAATTAATTTCAAGCTTTGAAAATTTAAGATTATTAAACTTACCTAAAAACGATATCTCAGATGTTGGAATTCAGGAGTTAGCAAAATTAAAAAATCTTAATAGTCTTAACGTGTATAATACTCAAGTAGATTATGATGGTGTTTCGAAGCTGTTAGAGCTTGCTGCTTTGAAAAAGATATATGTTTGGAACACTAATTTAGATGAAAAAGAAATTAACTTACTTAAAGAGAAATACACAGAACTTAATATCGTATCAGGTATTTAATGGTATTAACTTAAAAAAGAAAGCAGGATTCGTTTACTGCTTTCTTTGATTAAATTGTTATTTATCCTAAAAAATATTTACTTCCATTTCTAACGGAATCGTATATTTTTTAGTTATTTCTTTTTGGATAAATTGCGCTAGCGATAAGATTTCATTTCCTTTAGCCGTGCCTGTTTTGTTAATCAAAACCAAGGCTTGATTGGGGTGAACACCTGCATTTCCTTTAACAAAACCTTTGAAGCCTGCTTGGTCAATTAACCAACCTGCGGGAATCTTAACCTTTGTGTCGGAAATCGGGTAATGAGGCATTTCAGGAAAGCGAATTTTTAAAATTTCATAGTCCCCTTTTTCAATGATAGGATTTTTAAAAAAACTACCACTATTACCAACTTCACTAGGGTCGGGCAATTTGCGTTTTCTAATAGCAATTACGGCATTGGCTACGTCTTGAATTGTTGGAAGATTCTTTTGTGACTTTTTCAACTCATCTTCAATAGCTCCATAAGCTGTTTTTAGAATATGCTTTGTAGTAGAAAGTTTAAAAGTAACTTCAGTTATAATATATTGATCTTTGATTTCATTTTTAAAAATTGAATCTCTATACCCAAATTTGCAGGTTTCAAGGTCAAAAACTTCTACTTCAAAAGTTTCTCGGTGAATGGCTTTACATTCTACAAAATTGTCTTTTAATTCGACGCCATAAGCGCCAATATTTTGAATAGGAGCACTTCCTACACATCCAGGAATTAAAGAAAGATTTTCCAAACCTCCCCAATCATTTTTTATACAGTATTGTACGAAATCATGCCAATTTTCTCCAGCTTTAGCAGTAACATAAATTTCATTATCGTTTTTAATTTCTGAAGAAATACCTTTAGTATTTATGTGAACAACCAAGGCGTTTATATTTTTGGTAAGTAGCATATTACTACCACCACTTACAATGAAAAGCGGAAGTTTATTTTCGGAAAGAATTGTTCTTAAATCGTCTTCGTCGGTAACAGAAACAAAAGACTTGGCCGTTACATCAATCCCAAATGTATTATAAGCTTTTAACGAAATGTTTTCTTTTATTTGACACATATTGTAGATTGCTCTTTCCGAGAGTAGACTTTAATTTAGATACTTTTAAAGTTTAAATCTATAAAATTTAACTTCAGATAACCATTCCCATTGTAATTAAAATACGCTAGCGTTTAAGGTAGGCTTCTAAAGCTAAGGCTAATATTTCAGTAGCACGCTTTAAGTCTTTTGTATTTAAAACATAAGCAATACGAATTTGATTTTTTCCAGCATTTAAGCTTGAATAAAACCCAGCCGCAGGTGCAACCATTACAGTTTCTCCTTGGTCACTAAATTCTTCCAGCATCCATTGTGCAAACTTTTCAGAATTTTCAATGGGTAATTCAACCATGCAATAAAAAGCACCTTTGGGTATAGAAACTTTTATGTTTGGTATTTTTTTTAAGCCATTAATTAAAGTGTCTCTTCGTAATTTGTATTCAGCTACAACTTCCTCATAATAGGTTTCTTCAACATCTAATGCAGCCTCGCTTGCAATTTGCGCAAACGATGGCGGACTTAAGCGTGCTTGTGCGAATTTCATTGCAGTTTCCATAACGCGCTTGTTTTTGCTAACCATACATCCTATACGGGCACCGCACATGCTGTATCGTTTTGAAACCGAATCCACCACAATGGCATGTTCTTTTAATGATTCTTCTTCTAAAATAGAATAATGTTTACTGCCAGAATCATATACGAATTCACGATATACTTCGTCAGATATTAAGAAAATATCATACTTTAACGCTAAATCAGTTAGCTGTTTTAATTCTTCTTTAGTGTATAAATATCCTGTCGGATTTCCTGGATTACAAATTAATATAGCTTTTGTTTTATGCGTAATGTGTTTTTCAAATTCTGCAATAGGAGGAAGCGAAAAATCATCATCAATCGTTGAAATAACAGGTACTACCGTAACTGTAGATTGTGTAGAAAAGCTATAATAATTAGCATAAAAAGGTTCAGGAACAATAATTTCATCACCTGGGTCGGTTATACTACCCATAGTGAAAATTAAAGCTTCACTACCACCAGTTGTCACAATAATATCTTCGTAATCAACATGAATATTATGTTTAGCGTAATACAATGCTAACTTTTCTCGTAGACTTTGATTACCTCCTGAATGACTATAAGCAACGGTATTTAAGCCGTGATTTTTTACAGCATCAAGCGCAATTTTAGGGGTTTCAATATCAGGTTGCCCAATATTTAAATGATATATCTTTTTGCCATTGGCTACAGCTTTCTCTGCATAAGGAACAAGTTTCCTAATGGGGGAATGAGGCATAGCGGTTCCTTTACTGGATATTTTTGGCATGATTTGTTTTTTATAAAAGCTGCAAATTTCAGAAAATTATAGTTAATAGTGAATTTTTGTTTTAATAATTCACCATGACTTTAAATTTTCATGTTGATTACATGTTATGATGTAAAGCTAGTGTTAAAATACCTTGATTTGATAGCTGGCTTTAAAACTTTGTGAAGGCGCTAAAGAAATGCTTCCTTCTTTATCAAATAAATCTTGTTTACTTTCTATGGTATCAGCATGACCGATCCAAGGTTCTATACAAACAAAAGGTGCTTTTGGTGCAGCCCAAATTCCTAGAAATGGAAAATCTTTGAAAGAAACCTCAATCATTTTGCCTGTAGGTCCGTTTAGTGTGGCCGTATTAGAATTAAGATGCTTAAAAACTAAGGCATCATCGTCAAACAAGTTTTTTGTAATTTGTAATTGATCAGATTTTTCTAAAACAACCTCTGTTTCTCCTGTGATTAGCCCATTATCGTTAAGGAAATATCGTTTCTCAGTTTCTTTATTTTCAAATGTTATGAAATAATCTTCATGCGTTGAGCCTTCTGAAAGTATATTATAAGCGGTATGACCACCGATCGAAAAAGGAAGATTTACCGTATCAAGGTTTATAATTTCGTGAGTGATGTCAAGTATATTTTCTTTCAAAGCATAAGTAACCACTAACTTAAACTCAAAAGGGTAAACCTGAAGTGAAGCCTCTGAATACTGTAAAGTAGCTTTGATAGTTAGATTATCTACTTTTTCTATATTCCACTCATCGCTTTTTCTAGCAAAGCCATGTCGATTTAAATGATAGGGCTTATCATTGTAGTAGTATGTATTTTCTTTTAAATTTCCAATTATGGGAAATAGAATAGGGGCTTGTCCGTTCCAATATTCAGGGTTTCCTTCCCAAAGCATTTCTGTATTAGATGTTTTGTTGAAAAGGCTGACCATTTCTCCACCTAACTGTTTTATTTCAATTTTAAGTGAAGCGTTTTCTATACTGCAAATCATATGTTACAAGATGTAAGGTGTAATATTTCAGCTTAAATTCATTAGCATTATCAAGGAAATTAAAATCTTCAAACTAGTTTACTTTTTAAAGCGCTTATTGAAGTTTTTATCTCCGCGTGTTTTGGGTTTTTTATATTTTTTAGCCATTTCGCGGCGGTAGCTTCCCCCTTGATTTTCTTTTTTATTTTTATCTTTCTTTTCGTGATATGAAGCTCCTTTTTCAGAGCCTTGAGTGCGTTTCTTACGTCGGGTTGTATCAATTTCTTTAACCTTAGGGCGCTCATCGGGGGTTAATTCCTTAGAAATTTCCACTTCTTCAGGAAAAGGTAGTTGGGTAATTTGCATTTGCATCAACTTTTCGATGTCTTCAAGAAATAAAGCTTCCTTTTCAGTTGTCATTACAATGGCGTGTCCCTTCTTTTCTGCACGACCCGTTCGACCAATACGGTGAATATAATTTTCAGGATAAGAAGGTGTATCTATATTTATTACATGGCTTACACTTTCAATATCGATACCACGTGCCATAACATCGGTAGCTACCAAAATACGTTTTTCTCCAGCCTCAAATTGTTTGATACTACGTTCTCTATAGTTTTGAGTTTTATTGGAATGAATAACCGCAATTTGTTCAGGGAAATGCATTCCAATTCCTTCAAAAATTCGATCTACCATGCGTTTATTGCTTCCGAATACAATCACCTTATGATATGTTTCAATATCTTCAAGTAGGTGCTGAAGTAAATTTAGCTTGGTGTAAAAATTTTGAACTTGATAGCCTTCTTGTGTTATGTTTGCTAATGGGGTTCCACTCATAGCAATGGAAATTGTAGAAGGATCAATAAAAGAGTCTTTAATAATTTTTTCTACTTTTTC
>JAHDEF010000072.1 GCA_020628975.1 Aquimarina sp.
AATATAGAAACTAAAATCTACTAGAAAACTCGATTATTCGCTAATAAAATCCTCATATTCATAAAAGAAAAGTTCCATTTTTGTCATGCTATCGTAAAAAAAATCTTGCACTTCTTCCCAGCATTTACGGTTGTAGATATTTACATTGTCAAGCTGTACATATACTCGTGAAGAATGTTTTTTAAATTCATCAAAATAATCTGCTTCTCTGATTACGTTAGGTAAATATTCCGTTTTTAAAATATTTTCTAAACTCCAAAATTTCTCAAAGTAATATTCTTGTATAAGGGCGTCGTCACTATCGGCTACTAGGGCTACTTGAGCGATTTTATTAGTAAATGTAAATTTTAAGCTTACTTCTTTTATTTTAGTATAGTGCAAAAGCCATTTTCTTGGATAAATTTCACCAAATTCAATCCAAAAATCTTCTCGTAGTTTTTTTGCTTCTTCTTTACTAAACATTTTATTCTTATTAAATAAAATAAGCTAATCCTATCGCCGATAATATGGAAATTAATTTTGCGATATTGTATTTATGTCCTTCGCTACTTTCAAATAAAATAGTGGTTGAAATATGTAAAAAAATACCCACAACTAGTGCATTTATATAATGATAATAAGTCGATAGAAATTCAAAGTTAGTAGCAGCATACGAGCCTAATGGCGTAGCAATACTAAACAGTCCTAAGAAAATTAAAATTTGTGAACGCGAAAAACTTGACTTTAATAAAAAAGTAGCCATAATCATAGCTACGGGAATTTTGTGAATAAGTACTCCTAACAAAATTTCGTGACCCTCGTGAATAGGAAAGCCTTCTAAAAAAGAATGAATAAATAAACTTCCGAAAAGTAATAACGGAAAACTTTGTTGGTTTTTAGTGTGATGCACATGACCGTGTTCGGCTCCTTTCGAAAAGTATTCTAAAAATATCTGAATTAACATTCCGCCCACAACAAACAAGCCTGTTGTTTTCATGTTTTCAGAATGTTCATATACTTCAGGAAATAAATTGAATATAGTTGTCGCTAATAAGAACCCACCACTAAACGACAACAAAATTTTAATTTGCTGCGGGCGTTGGGGTTTTAAAAAATATACCGTAACAAAACCTAATACTACGGCTAAAAAGGGTAGTAAATAGTGTTTCATTGAAAAATAAGTATCAATCGAGGTGAGGTACTTTTGCTGTATTTAGAAAGGTTATAATCGCCATAGATTTCTAATAAAGTCAAGCCAGCAGCTTCAAAATATTGTTGAAATTCTTCTAATGAAATCGCCTTTACTTTTTCTGTAAAAGAAAATGCTTGTCCGTTATCAGAAAAATCAATTTGTTTATGAATAAAGCCATTCTTAACAAATCTTTTAATATGAAATTCAAGACCATCAACAATTTTGATTTCTTCTGGTACAAGCTGATCTATAATGAAGTCAGCATTTAAAAAATCAATAACACCTATACCATTCGGCTTTAAATTTGATTTTATACCCTTTATCGTATTTAGATTGTCTTCTTCATTTTCAAAATACCCAAAGCTGGTAAATAAATTAAAAACAAAATCAAATTTATTAGTATAAGGTAAGGTCATATCATGCACCTCGAACTTTAAATCCTCATTTTCAAAAGTTTTAGCATAATCAATACTATTTTTAGAAAGATCAATACCCGTAACTTTGTAACCTAAGCTGTTTAAGTATATACTGTGTCGGCCTTTACCGCAAGCCAAGTCTAAAATCGTTTCACTTTCTTGAATGCTTAAGTGTTGGGTAAGATTATCCATAAACCTTTTGGCTTCGGTATAATCTCTATTTTTATATAATTGATGGTAGTAGGGGGTGTCGAACCACGATGCGTACCACTTTACAGTTTCGTTTGACATATCAAAGGCAAAATTAACGTATTTTTGCCTGTTTTGTCGTCGAGGTTATCACATATTTACGCATTATGAATTTTAAAATGGTAGCAAAAACCTTTTTTGGTTTTGAAGATTTACTAGTTGAAGAATTAAAAGCTTTAGGAGCTCAAGATATTGAGAAGGGAAACCGTATGGTAAGCTTTTTTGGAGATAAGGGTTTTATGTACAAATCGAACCTGTGTTTACGAACTGCTTTAAAAATTTTAAAGCCTATTGGCGAAAAGAAAGTGCATAATCCTGAAACTTTATACAAATTTGTGCAAACCATTGACTGGAGCTCTTTTATGGAAGCTACTGATACATTGGCGGTATATGCTACCGTAAATTCCGATAAGTTTAACCATTCAAAATATGTGGCACTAAAGGTTAAGGATGCTATTGTAGATCAATTTAGAGATAAAACGGGTGAACGCCCAAATATTGATACCGAAAGGCCTGATTTAACCATATCAGTACATATTGCAGGTGAGCTTTGTACGATTTCTTTAGATAGTTCAGGCGCTTCGTTGCATCATCGTGGGTATCGCTCAGCAACAAATATTGCTCCCATAAATGAGGTGTTGGCTGCAGGATTAATTCTTCATTCAGGATGGAATGGCATAACTGACTTTTTAGATCCTATGTGCGGTAGTGGTACTATGCTAATTGAAGCGGCTATGATAGGCAATAATATTCCATGTAACATTAATAGAAAAGAATTTGCTTTTGAAAAATGGTTAGATTGGGATATGGACTTATACGAACGTATTGAGGCTTCTATTTTAAAGAAAGTGATTGAAAGTCCTTGTAAATTTAGAGGATACGATAAAGCACCATCGGCGATAAGAAAGGCCAAGGATAATATACAAAATGCCAATCTCGAAGAATTTATTAAGGTTAAAGAACAGAATTTTTTCGATACCGAAAAAGAAGATCAAGAAAAGCCATTGCATATGGTTTTCAACCCTCCGTATGGCGAGCGTATTGCTATTAATATGCCTGAATTTTATAAAGAAATAGGGGATACTTTAAAAAAATCTTACCCCAATACAAGCGCATGGTTTATTACCTCGGACCTAGAAGCCATCAAACATGTAGGATTAAGACCATCAAGAAAAATTAAAGTTTTTAATGGTAAATTAGAATCACGCCTTCTGCAATACAAAATGTATGCAGGGAGCAAGCGCACCAAGTTTCAACGCAATGAAGATGATTAATAATATGATTTTCTTAAATAATATTTTAAAAAGCTTTCAATACAACAATAAAAAACGTATTTAAACTGATATATGATATTTCTTTTCGTGGTTTAGTGCCTACAACTTCATTTATTTACTGAAAATGTTAGTTTTGCTTCCCATGTCATTTATTTAATATGAACAATCAATTTTCGTTGAAGGTTAAATTACTACTATTCATTTCGAGTGCTGTAGTTAACGGTACGACAGTATTTTCTCAAGAAATAGGAGTTATAAAAGGAAAAGTTTCCGACAAATTTGGCAGTCTACCAGGGGCGAACATTAAGATTAAAGAAACGGGGGTTACAGTGCAGTCAGCTTTAGAGGGCGAATTTTATATCGATCATAAAGCAGGAGATTTTACCTTAGAAGCCGATTATTTATTGTACAAAAACCTAGAGCAAAACATTAGTGTTAAAGCTAATGATACTATAGAAGTTTCCATTTTTTTAGAACCAGGATTTACCGTTGATCAAGTTTCATCATTAGGGACTAAAGGAGATGCGCAAACCTCACTTGAACAAGTACTACCAGTTGATATTATATCGCAACAGCAAATAAAAAGTACTTCATACACCGAGTTGGGGGAATTACTTCATTATTTATTACCCTCTTTTAATTCAAATCAGCAAACCATTGCCGATGGTACTGATCATATCGACCCTGCTACCATCCACGGGTTAGGACCCGACCAGCTTTTAGTATTAATTAATGGAAAGCGACGACATACTTCATCATTAGTTAATGTAAATGGTACGGTAGGAAGGGGTGCCGTAGGTACCGATTTTAATGCTATACCACTAGCTTCGGTAAAGCACATTGAAATTTTAAAAAGTGCAGCTACCTCTCACTACGGCTCCGATGCTATAGCAGGAGTAGTAAATGTAGTATTAAAAGATCAAACAGGAATTATAGAATTACAAGGTAGATCGTCGATAACAGAAAAAGGAGATGGATTTACCACTTATATTTCAGGTAATGTTGGTTTAGATTTAGGTAAGAAAGGTTTTTTTAATGTTACTACAGAATTTAGAAACCGTGAAGAAATCAATAGGGCAGGAAGCTATACAGGACAGATTTTTGAAGAAGGTGACCCTAGAAATACCCCAGAAGGTATTGCTAACTTCTTCAATGAAGTAGGCTTGGGTGACAATCGTGTTATGCGTATTGGTGCAGCAGAAACAAGAAATATTTCTTTGCAATTTAATTCAGAATTTAATATCGGGAAAGAAGCTATAATTTATGCTTTCGGAGGCCGCAATTACAGAGAAGGAAATGCAGCAGGGTTTTATAGGTTCCCTTTTCAAACTAATCGAATAGTAAGTGAAATACATCCACTAGGTTTTCTGCCAGAGATTACTACGGACATTCAAGATGATGGTTTAAGTGTAGGGTTTCGAGGAAAAAAATTAGATTGGAATATCGATTTCAGCCATACGATAGGAAATAACACGATCGATTTATCTGTCAAAAATTCGAACAATGCTTCACAAGGGGTAAACTCAAAAAAGACATTTAATACAGGTGGTTTTGAGTATCAACAGAATGTAACCAATTTAGATTTTTCAAAGAAATACGATGTGTTCAACGGGTTAAATTTAGCTTTTGGAGCACAACTTCGGGTAGAGAATTATCAAATTATAGCAGGAGAAGAAACTTCATTTAACGCAGGTAACACCTCGATTCGCGGAGCTACTTTTATCGACGAAAATGGGGTAGAGCAACTGAAACAAGCAGGGGCACAAGTTTTCCCTGGTTTTAAACCAGAAAGCGAAAAGAATGAATTTAGAACTAACGGATCTGGGTATTTAGATATCGAAACTAATTTTACAGATCAATTATTAGTTGCCGCATCTATTCGATTTGAAAATTATAATGACTTCGATTCACAAAACACCTACAGGGGGGCTGTGCGCTATAAACTTAATAAAAATCTGAGTTTAAGAACATCTGTATCAACAGGTTTTAGAGCACCGTCACTGCATCAATTGTTTTTTAATAATGATGGCACACAGTTTTTAAACAATGAATTTGTAAGGGTAGGAACGTTTAACAATACCAATCAAGTCGCAGAATCTTTAAATATTGAAAAGTTAAAACCAGAACTTTCAACACATTTAAACTTAGGTTTTACCACAAAATTGTTTAATAAATTCTCGGTGTATGCCGATTACTACTATACGGCTATAGATAAGCGAATTGTATTATCGGACTTAATTAGCCAAAGTGATATTAATTTACTAGAAAGAGGCGATTTCGATCGAGCGCAATTTTTTACAAACGCCATTGATACAAAAACTCAAGGTATCGATTTTCGATTGGATTTTAATAACAATTTAGCGAAAGGGAAATTAAATTCTTTTCTAGCATTAAACTGGTCTAAAACTAAGGTTAATCGAGTACGAACGCCAGCATCTATAGCCGCTGAAAATATTCAAATTTTCGGACGTGGTGAAGTTGGTCGTATAGAATTCGCACAGCCAAGGTTTAAGGCTAACTTTATGAATATTTATGAATTAGATAAATTTATCTTCACGTTAAACAACACTTTTTTTGGTTCAGTTAAGTATATTGATCCTAATCCTGAACTTGTTTTAAATAATTTTACGGGAAATTTAGAATCTAAAAATCAAACTTTTAGTCCTAAATTAATTACTGATATTCAAGCTACTTATCGTATAAATGATTTTGTAAGAATCTCATTAGGAGCCAATAACGTATTTAATGTCTTTCCTGATAAGCATACACATTCAGAGAATACAAGTAATGGTAACTTTTTGTATAGTAGGCGTGTACAGCAATTTGGAATTAGAGGGGCTAGTTATTTCGGGAAAATTCTATTAAATTTATAGCCAAAACCCCAAAGCTTGTTTAAAGAACTAATCTGTAATTTATTAGCACTTTTGTGCACTTTTCATTTTTATGCCCAATCTCAACAGCAAAAGATTGTCGCGCATCAAAAAGGGAATACGATTTTTAACATAGCACAACAGGTAGAAGGTTTTGAAAAAAGAAAAAAAACTTTTACCATCGGAGTTATTGGCGAACCACTGACACGAAAGGCTTTAGAAAAAATAGCAATAACCAAACCTATAAAATCTAAAAAGGTTATTGTGGAAGAACTTACACTCATTAGTGATGCTTATTTATACGATTTGGTATACTTAAATAAAAATTCTTTTTCTTCAAACCTGCCTAGGTTTATAAATAGCGTTAATTACCAGCCTACTTTAGTTATTTCCGAAGGATATCCGTTTAGCGAGACTATGATTGGGTTAACACCTTATGAAAATTCTTACATCATAAGTTTAAATATTGATCGCTTAAATGATTATAAATTTTCTCCCTCAAATCATTTGATGGAAACCAGTATAAAATCTTCACAAAAACTAAAAGACTTTTTTCAATTACAGCAAGTAGTTCGAGATAGGCAAAAGGAAATATTAGAAACACAGAAAGAAGACCTAACTAATCAAAAGAAAAGCTTAGAACAGGTGATTGAGAAGAAAGACCAAATTCTTACCAAAAACAGAAGAAGTCTTAAAAGTTTAAAGCGACAAGCATTAACCAATGCGCAGTTATACGAACAAAAATTATTAGATGTAGAGCAGCTAGAAAGAGACTTACAAACGCAAACAGCCTTATTCAAAAAAAACAAAGAAGAATTAGAAGAGAATCGGAAAGAAATTGAGCTTCAATCTAAATTTTTAGATAATCAAAAAAATATGATTACAGCTCAAAAGAAAATTTTGAGCGATCAGCAAGTACAGTTAATGAATCAGCGAAACGTAAATTTGTTGCTTACGGGACTTGTAATTCTAGCTATTTTTGTTATTGCGTATATCTTTTATTTAAATGATAGTAGAAGAAAGTTAGTAAAACGATTAAAGGAAAAGAATATTCAAATAGCACGAGATTCAAGAACTTTAAAACGTCAAAATAAAGAGTTTGAATCGTTTGCCTATATCGCAAGTCACGATTTGCAAGAACCGTTGCATACGATAACTAGCTTTTCAGACTTTATGTATGAAGATTATTACGATAAGTTAGATGACGATGCTAAAGAAAACCTTACGTACATTAAAGAAGGTTGCCAGCGAATGAGTGCATTAATTAATTCGTTACTGGATTATTCGCGAATCGGAAGCAAACGCCAATTACATCAAATTAACCCTCAAGTTTTAGTAAATAATGTAATCAAAGATTTTAGTGCTAAAATAGGAGCTACGCAAACTAGTATTGTTTTAGGAAGTTTTCCCGATTTTATATACGGATACCCCACAGCGCTTCGAATGTTATTTCAAAACTTGATTTCAAACGCTATTAAATTTAAAAAGCCAGACGTTACGCCTAAAATTTACATAGAAGGACAGCGTTTAGAGCCCAATGAAACTTTCATGGAAGTTTGGCAATTTATTGTTAAAGATAATGGAATCGGTATTGCCGAAGAACATAAACACAAAGTCTTTGAAATTTTCCAACGATTACATACGCGAGAAGAATATGAGGGTACCGGTATTGGTTTGGCACATTGTAAAAAAATTGTCGATTTACATCACGGAGATATTTGGGTTGATTCAACTTTAGGAGAAGGTACAACGTTTAACTTTACAGTACAGTTCAATTTAGAGGAATACGATAATATTGTTAGCGCTTCTACTTAATCACGCTAGCTTTCATATATACATCTTTTACGGGCCATTCGCTTTTATCAACTTCTACCAAGTTAATTTTTTCAGCAACATCCATTCCTTTAGTCACACGTCCAATAATAGTATGTTCTCCATTTAAATGATTTGCCCCTTTAGGATCGACTACTATATAAAATTCCCAAGGACTCGATTTTTTTTCAGGATTACCTTTCCATAAACGCGCCATAGCTACAGCGCCATAATGATGTTTAAATTTCGAATTGAATTCAGCTGGAATTTGAAAATCACCAATTTGCCTTTTTAGTCGGCTCATTTCCCAACCATCGCTATTACCGCCTTGAATAACAAAGCCCTTGGCTACACGATAAAAGCTTGTAGTGTTCAAAAAACCTCGTTTAACAATATGAATAAAATTAGCTCGATGTAATGGTGTTTCTTCGTAAAGTTCAATTTCAATATTTCCAAAATCAGTTTCAATGCGCACTTTATTTTCCGTGTTTTCTGCGCCATACGTTGTTAAAAAAGTAACAGCATTGTCATGTGTTATGCGTTCATCAAATTTCCTAACCTCTTTTTCTTTAACATTTGCTTGTGATGCTTTTAAAGATGCTTGTGGCGTAGTTTTTTTATCTTGACACGAAAAAAACAAGAAGCCAATAGTACTAAGAAAAGCCAATTTAGAAGTCATATATGCAGTTTGAAGAATTTTTAAAAAGTAGTTCAAAAATAGAAAAAATAGCGCTTACAAAAACAGCCGCTCACCGCCCAATGGCCCCT
>JAHDEF010000073.1 GCA_020628975.1 Aquimarina sp.
CCATCAACCATCAACCATCAACCATCAACCATCAACCATCAACCATGAACTATATAGCTATTCCTCCAGCACTAGGTTCTAATAACTGTACTTGATCTTGCAATCTTGAGATCAAAAGATTCATCATACGTTTATTTAGGGAAGAAGAATTTTTAATATACTCACCATATTCTTCGACAGTAAATTGCCCGATAATAATTCCTTTAAGACTGTTTCTAAATTTTATATCTTTTTGAATGGCGTGTTCGATGTATTTCAAACGCTTTTCCAAACTAATTTCATAGAACACATTTTTATTTTTGAGAATATAATTTGTAAATACGGCAAGAAATAAGTCGTTTTGAAACTTAAGAATAGGGCGTAATATTTTATTTTGAAAATACTCGTCGCTACTCATGTTTGGCGTAATGCGCGCAGATAGAATTTGTGGTCTTAAATCAACAATCGAACGATCTCTATTTTTCATAACGTAGGGTGTTTACTAAAGATACTTATTTCACACTTCGTAATTACAACAAGAATAAAACATATTCACATTTTTGTGAACAGTTTGTTTACAGAAACGTTTTATGTTTGTAAATATTTTCTCAAAGTAACCGATTAAAAAATATACATATTGCTTTAAAAATAAAACAATATGTATATCCGTAATTAGTAATACTATATCCGTCATTCCTTGCTTGACAAAGAATCTCATCCTACTGATTTAATATCCTTAATGAGATCCAGAAATAAGTTCAAGATGAAGCAATTCATATTGCTAGTGATTGCGGATATTTAATTAAAACAAATACGTTTTCGTAAAAGAGGAGTTAAGTCTGCTAGTTTTCATAATTTAGATCAAAATTGATGTATTATGGAAAGATTACCAAAAATAGCAGCCCCCTTTATTATTGGGGCAGTATTACTATTTATACTACTTGTAAAATCAACAGTTACGATCGATGGAGGTGAAGCAGGTGTATTATTCAAGCGTTTTGGAGGTGGGGTTGATACCGAAAGAACTTATGGAGAAGGTTTTCACATTGTAGCACCTTGGAATGATATGAATGTTTACAAAGTACGACAGCAATCTATTTCAGACCGTATGCAGGTGTTATCTGTCAATGGATTAGAAGTAAATGTTGATGGAACAGTTTGGTTTCAGCCTAAGCAAGATGAATTAGGAAAGCTGCATCAAGAAAAGGGAAGAAACTATGTAGATAATATTTTAGCACCAGCAATTAGTGCTGCAGCACGTAGCGTCGTTGGGCGTTATACACCGGAGCAATTGTATTCTAGCAAACGTGATATTATTCAACAAGAAATTTTAGAGGAAGTTCGAAAAGAAGTAAAAGATCAATATATCGTAGTGAATAGGGTTTTAGTTCGCGATGTAACCTTACCCTCGACAATTAAAGGTGCTATTGAGCGTAAACTAAAACAAGAGCAAGAATCCTTAGAATATGAGTTTCGTTTAGAAAAAGCTAAGAAAGAAGCCGAACGCCAACGTATCGATGCTGAAGGTAAAGCAGCGGCTAACCGTATATTAAGTGCTTCACTAACAGATAAAATTCTTCAAGAAAAAGGCATCGAAGCAACTTTAAAATTGTCAGAATCACCAAATTCTAAAGTAGTAGTTGTAGGTTCTGCAAAAGATGGATTACCGTTAATTTTGGGGAATAATTAAATACAAGCATAAAAGAGGGTGTTTTAGTAATTTTTACAAGAACTCAGTAAGTTAATTCTGATGGATTTACAAAGCTACACTTCGACTAGGCTTGGTGCGAATACTAACTTCAATAGGAATTATTTTAGTCGAAAATATATTGTAAACACCCTTTTTTATACCTGCTAAATAGGTGAAAGTGAATTTCATTTAATTTCCTCCAATCTAAAAGCACCTAGTATTTTACTGATAATATTTTTTCAAATTTTCAAGACCTTTTTCAAAATCACTACCGATTAAATCATCAAAATCTATAAATAACATTAAAATGTTAGTTGGGTATTTCATTTTTCCATCATAACCCCAAGTAACTTTGGTTTTCCCTGTTTCAATAGGTGTAAATTGAAAATAGCCACTATCATCTAAAGCTTCGAAAGGTTTATAAAACCGAAATGCATAGTCAATTCTTGAATATGGGGTAAGTTTAATAATTTCTTGTTCACCTACACCTACTTTTTCGTGATCGCTTTCCCAACGTTGTACAAATCCAATTTCGCCATCAGTGCCAGTCGTCGTTTCTTTCATGTTGGGGTCATATTGTGACCATACAGCAAACACTTTTTGGTTTTTTACATATTTTAAAAATTGGTAAACTTCTTTTTGAGATTCATTCACAATTATTGAACGTTCTACGTGATATGACTTCTTAATAAATAAAGCGAATATTAAAGGCAATGCAATAATCGCTAAAACGATTAAAATAATTTTCTTCATAATTAAAATTTAAGTTAGTGGTTTCATTGTAATGCTATTAAATTTACAAATAATGTTTTATAGAATAGTATTACATCAATCTTTTCACTAAAATAAATTGAGCTAAAATGCTTTTCAAAATACGCCCTAATTTATAAGGAACTAAGACTTGTATATGTTATTTTTGTGATCTAGTATTTTTTTATGAAAGTAACAGAGCATATAGAAAAAGCTAAGGGTAAAGCTTTATTTTCTTTTGAAATAGTTCCACCACAAAAAGGGAGCAACATTAACGATTTGTACGCTAATGTAGATCCTTTAATGGAATTCAATCCGCCGTTTATTGATGTAACCACTTCACGAGAAGAGTATGTTTATATTGAAAAAGACGGACTTTTTGATCGTAAAATAACGCGTATGCGACCAGGTACTGTCGGTATTTGTGCTTCATTACAATACAAGTATAATGTAGATGCCATACCCCATGTACTTTGTGGTGGTTTTACTAAAGAAGAAACAGAATATTTGCTTATAGATTGTCACTATTTGGGAATCGATAATTTGGTGGCTTTGCGTGGTGACCCCATGAAAGGAGAAAAATATTTTGTACCCGCTAAAGGTGGGCATAACTATGCAATCGATTTGGTGAAACAAATAAAGCATATGAATGAAGGGCAATTTTTACATGAAAATGTAGAAATGAAACACAAACCTGATTTTTGTATTGGCGTCGCAGGCTATCCTGAAAAGCATATCGAAGCTCCTAGTCTTAATGAAGATTTACGTCGATTAAAAGAAAAAGTGGATGCTGGTGCTGATTACGTGGTAACTCAAATGTTTTTTGACAATCAGCGTTATTTTAAGTTTGTAGAAGCCGCTAGAGAAATCGGTATTACCGTTCCTATAATTCCAGGAATTAAACCTGTAGCTGTAAAACGACACTTACAAATATTACCTCAAGTTTTTTGGTTAGATATGCCTTCGACCTTAATTAAGGATATTGAAAATGCTAAAGACAATAAAGCGGTACGCCAAATAGGAGTAGAGTTTGCTATTCAACAATCAAAAGAATTAATTGAGTTTGGGGCTCCTTGTGTACATTACTATTCAATTGGGAAGTCAGATAACATAAAGGCAATTGCCGCTCAGGTATTTTAAGGTACGCATGTAAATAGATTTTACATATTTTCTTTAGAATTAAAGCTATTCTAAAGTTTAATAAAGAGTAGATATCACCTATAAATTGACCAAAGTATTTACGTGGACTGTTCCAAGTCCACGTTTAAGATGTGCAAAAGGCTGTAATAGCTATTGAAGAATAATATATTTTTAAAGTGATATAACTTAATTCTTAGGAATTTCAATAATATATTCTTTTCTAGACTTATTGTTTAAATGTCTTTCTCTAAGCCAAGGATTGTGTATTTTGAATTCTTTATACGATAAATTATAGCTTTTAGCAAAGCTTACAATATCCGTAATGGCAGTATCTATTTTAATTTTATAAGTTTCTTTTTTGGTGTATAAATGCTTCTTTTCGTAGTTGAACCCAAAATCATAAGCATTGGTTAAAATATGTTTAACAGCTGTAATTCGAAAAACATAACGACCTGTTTCTTGATTCAATAACAAGTCGTAATAATTAGTAGCTTGTTGCTCTTCCATACGCTGACTAATACGCCCATTTCCTGCATTATAAGCTGCTGCTGCTAGTGTCCAGCTACCGAACTTTTCTTTGGATTGTAACAAATATTGGCAAGCAGCCTTCGTTGATTTTTCAAGATGATAGCGTTCATCAACATTTTCATTTACTTCTAGGCCAAGCTCTTTCCCCGTATTTTTTAAGATTTGCCAAAATCCAGTAGCTCCGGCTCTTGAGGTAACATTAGTCAAACCACTTTCAATTAAAGCTAAATACTTAAAATCATCAGGAATCCCGTAAGCTTTCAAAATAGGTTCAATGATAGGAAAATATTTATTTGATCTTTTAATCATTAAAAGTCCATTAGATTGCCAATACGTATTTACTAATAATTCTCGATCAAGCCGCTCTTTTATATCTTGCTGGTTTAGCGGTAATGCTTCGCCAGCAAAATCTAAATAATTTGGAGTTTCTAAAGCATAAACATTGTAATCCGTTTTGGGTTGCACAATGGGTTTCTCTACAAATGAAGAGGTATAAAGCCACGTGGCCAACATACTAAAAACTACTATTAACGGTACGTGTTTAAACTTCATATTTCTCATAACTATCATTAATAACTTAAACAAAAATATCACTAAATTATTGATGATTGCTAGGAGGAAATC
Source organism: Aquimarina sp. (assembly GCA_020628975.1). Classification (GTDB taxonomy): domain Bacteria; phylum Bacteroidota; class Bacteroidia; order Flavobacteriales; family Flavobacteriaceae; genus Aquimarina. The sequence continues at coordinate 4,712 of JAHDEF010000073.1, forward strand.
AGTTTTTTAACAATTTTAAGAAGAAGTTAATAGTGCCGTAGAATGATCACAAATGCTGAAATGATCCGATGAGAGGGATCAACCCCTATCCTATGATACAAGTCGTTAACAAGTAAAGTTACCATCATTTCCACGTAGGTAGAAATTCCCTAAACTAAATTTATTATTTTCCATTTAACAGAATGATTTCCAATCCCTAGCGAAGGAGACTCTATTATAAGTTTTTCAAAATTCGTGGAGTGACACACAAAATAAATAGAATGTACCACAACTTTTTAGGTTGATCAATAGGAGTATCACATTTACATTTAATTCAATAATAAGAATTGTGTTATCTAAATGAAAATCGCAACACAGGATGAGATTGCCTTTTTTTAAATTGAAGATAATCGTATAAATAAATTCTTATAATAACATGAAACTTCAAACGTTTTCTGTAAGTATCAATATAGGTATACGACCCATAAGCGTGTACCAAAAATGAACTACTATGGAATCCTTGTGGTATAGCGAAAAAACTAACCTATTTAATCTTCTTTGTCCTCATAAATTTAAGGATTATAAAAAGCAAGAACATAACTTTAACGAATACAAAACCAAGGATTACGTTTATTTTGAAAATGATGCGGCTAAAAAGGTATATCTAATAGCCAAGGGAAAAATTAAAATTGGCTATTTCAATGAAGAAGGCGATGAGGTGGTTAAGGCAATTTTAAGCAAAGGTGAAATTTTCGGAGAAAAAGCTATTTATGGTATTGAAGAAAGAAATGAATTTGCTCAAGTAATAGAGAAAAATACTGCGGTATGCCCTGTAGATTGCGAAACGCTTCATAATTTAATGCGTGAAAACCGCAGTTTTAGTTTAAGAGTTTATAAAATATTGGGTGGGCGCATAAAAAAATTAGAACGTCACCTTAAAGTGTTATTATTTAAAGACACTAAAACACGGCTTATTGAGTTTCTTCAAGAATTAGATGAAGATTATGGCTGTTGTTGTCCTAAAACAGGAAATAAAATTATAAAACACCCCTACACTCAAAAAGATATTGCAACCCTAATTGCTACATCACGTCCGACATTAAATATTCTAATGAATGAATTAAGACAAGATAATTTCTTAGATTTCACCCGTAAAGAAATAGTTTTAAAAAGCAATCAATGGCAACAGAAAATTTTGTAGTAGAAGTTTGGAGCGACGTAATGTGTCCTTTTTGTTACATAGGAAAAAAAAGATTCGAAAACGCCTTAACTGATTTTGAAAATAAAGAAGAAGTTGAAGTAGTTTGGAAAAGTTTTGACTTGTACCCCGATTTAAATACAAATAAAAATCAAGGAATTAAACAGTTTTTAATAGAGAATAAAGGAATTTCTGAAGACCAAGCTACACAAATGATGGCTGGTGCAGGTAATTTAGCCAAAGAAGCTGGTTTGCATTTCGACTGGGAAAAAGTTATTGTAGCAAACACCAAAAAATCCCATCAATTACTTCATCTAGCCGAAAAAAGTGGTAATCAAAACCGACTAAAAGAACGCCTTTTTAAAGCTTATTTTGAAGAGGGAAAAAATGTAGATGATATTTCAACCTTAATTTCCTTAGGTGTAGAAGTAGGTTTAAAGCAAGAAGATATAGTTAAAGCATTAGAAAGCGAACGTTTTCTACCAGCGGTTAATTATGATATTCAAGAAGCAAAACAGTTGGGCGTTTCCGGAGTACCTTTTTTCGTGTTTAATAGAAAATATGCAGTTTCGGGGGCTCAAAGCGAAGCTTACTTTTTACAAGCCTTACAAACAGCATATTTCGACTGGAAAAATCCAGAAGAAGCAGAAAAATTAAGAGCTGCTGAAAATGCCAATAGTTGTACCCCTGGTGGTGGATGCTGCTAATCTTATAGTTAAGATCGTTTGAAAAAGAAGCTAACTAAATAGTCTAATATGTAATAAACGTAGGTTAAGCAATAATCGAAATGCAATTTAATTGCTTACTATAAACAGGCTTCGACTATCGCTCAGTCTTCGTTTATTAAACTTTTTAGAGAGCTTCTTTTTTGATACTTTTTTCGGATTATTTGTATTCAAATGTTCCTTTGTCACTTGTTATGGTCAGTTTCTTGTTTTCAGAAGCTTCCACTCGCCCTATAATTTGAGCATCAACCCCAAAAGATGTAGAAATAGCCATAATATCATCAGCAGTTTCTGGAGAAACATATAATTCCATTCGGTGCCCCATATTAAAAACTTGATACATTTCTTTCCAGTCAGTACCTGAATTTTCTTGAATCAATTTAAAAAGTGGCGGTACTGGGAATAGGTTATCTTTTATAATATGGTTTTGATCAATAAAATGTAAAATTTTAGTTTGCGCTCCACCACTACAATGCACCATTCCATGGATTTCGTTACTGTTGTATTTTTCTAGAATTTTTTTGATAATCGGTGCATAGGTTCTAGTGGGTGACAAAACTAATTTTCCAGCATCTATAGGCGAACCTTCTACAGTATCGGTAAGTTTTGTCTTTCCAGAATACACTAAGTCTTTAGGTACCGAAGGGTCAAAACTCTCAGGGTATTTTTTAGCTAAATAATGGTCAAAAACATCATGGCGAGCAGATGTTAATCCGTTGCTTCCCATTCCACCATTGTATTCAGTTTCGTAATTTGCTTGGCCGAAAGAAGCAAGCCCTACAATGACATCGCCAGCTTTGATATTAGCGTTATCAATAACATCGGCTCTTTTCATTCTAGCCGTAACTGTTGAATCGACGATAATGGTTCTTACCAAATCACCAACATCAGCTGTTTCTCCACCGGTAGAATGAATAGTTACACCATGGTTTTTTAATTCGGTTAACAATTCTTCCGTTCCATTAATTAAAGCCGCAATCACTTCTCCAGGAATCAAATTTTTATTTCGACCAATCGTTGACGAAAGCGTAATATTATCGGTGGCTCCTACACATAGTAAGTCATCAATATTCATAATTAGGGCATCTTGCGCAATCCCTTTCCATACAGAAATATCACCAGTTTCTTTCCAATACATATAAGCCAAAGAAGACTTTGTACCTGCACCATCAGCATGCATCACCAAACAATGATCTTCGCTTCCTGTCAAGTAATCGGGTACTATTTTACAAAAAGAATTAGGGAATAATCCTTTATCAATATTTTTTATAGCCGCGTGCACTTCTCCTTTTGAAGCAGAAACCCCTCTTTGCGCGTATCTTTTACTTACTTCTTGACTCATATTTAGATAATCTTGAGGGCAAAGATACCAAAAACCTATGGTTTGTTTAACCAAATGTTTTTTCAAGCACTAAAGTTTTATGTGGCTTAAAATCATCTATTTGGTGTAAGAAAAATCCTTTCTGTATTTTTTAATTGCGGAATAAGTGCTGTTTAGTCGGTTATAACGAGTTTTATATCTAAAAGAACTATATAGGTATACTATTTACCCCAATTGTTAGTTAAGTTTAAAGGTACTTACTAATTTCAAGCTGCTCTTATCGTGAAAAACTACGCTAGCATTTATATTTACTTTTTTACTGTAATGTTATAGCCCAAGATGCTGATCTTGATGGAATT
>JAHDEF010000074.1 GCA_020628975.1 Aquimarina sp.
AACATACTCCTGTACCCGCTTCATCAAAATCAACACCTTCTAAAGCTTGTAATGTAGGCGGTAAACCAAGAATATTAAGATCATCATCGGTAACTACCCATGTTGAGTTTGGTCCAAATGCATCAGAATCACTAGTTACTGTAATACCACTTACGTTATCAACAGTACCATCTACATCGAAGTTGAAAGGGCCTCCAGCTATGTTGATAGGATTTAGTCGATCAACAACTATACTATTAGACAATTTAAAGGTTCCTTCTAAGTCAGCTGCATTTTCACCCATAGCTGCACCTTCGAGTCCTTCGTTGAATCTTAAGTACCAAATTAGGCATCGGCCTACACCAGCATCATCAAAATTAACACCTTCTAAAGCTTCAAGTGTTGGGGGAAGTCCTAGTATATTAAGTTCGTCATCAGTCACTACCCAAGTAGATTCAGTTCCAAAAGCATCAGATTCTCTGGTAACGCTAATACCACTTACATTATCGACAGTACCATCTACTTCAAAGCTAAAAGGACCTCCAGCTATATTGATAGGATTCAGTCGATCTACAACAATACTATTTGATAATTTAAAGGTTCCTTCTAAATCAGAAGCGTTGTTACCCATAGCTGCACCTTCAAGCCCCTCGGTGAATCTTAAGTACCAAACCAAACATCGACCCTCGCCAGCTTCGTCAAAGTCTACGCCTTCTAAAGCTTCAATTGTTGGTGGAAGTCCTAAGATGTTATTTTCATCATCAGTTACCACCCATGTAGATTCAGCCCCGAATGCTTCGGTATTATTGGTTACTTCAATTCCGCTAACGTTATCGACCACTCCGTCAACTTCAAATGAAAAAGGACCACCACTAATAGTTAATTCCTCGTTGTTTGAGTTTCCACCATCGTCATCGTCACTACATTGAATAAAAAGCAAAGACGAAATACAAGTCGCTGCAAGTAAAATTTTAGAATAATTCATGTCGTTAATTTTAATGTTTACATCAAAATTAACTGGATTATGAAGTTTGAAATGTTAGAAACCTAACACTATAAAAGCTTTAAGATATATTTATTATTTATTCAACAAATCGGGGCGACGCTCTTGAGTTCTTTGTAGTGCTTGTTCTTCTCGCCAAGTTTCAATTTTTGGGGTATTTCCTGAAGTTAAAATTTCTGGGACCTTCCAACCTTTGTAATCTGCAGGACGTGTATAAATAGGAGGGGCTAATAAATTATCTTGAAACGAATCGGTAAGTGCACTTGTTTCATTCCCCAATACACCAGGAATCAAGCGAATGATGGCGTCACAAAGAACAATGGCACCAAGCTCTCCACCAGAAAGTACGTAATCACCTATAGAAATTTCTTTAGTAATAAAATGATCGCGCACACGTTGATCGACACCTTTATAATGACCACATAAAATGATTAAATTTTCTTGTAAGGAAAGGGAATTGGCCATTCCTTGTTGCAAGGTTTCTCCATCGGGAGTCATATAAATAACCTCATCGTAATTACGCTCACTTTGCAGCTTAGTAATACATTTGTCGATGGGTTCAACCATCATCACCATTCCGGCGCCTCCACCAAATTGATAGTCGTCAATTTGTTTGTAATTATTAGTAGAATAATCACGTAAATCATGGAAATGAACTTCTACAAGACCTTTTTCAATAGAGCGTTTCATAATAGAAGCCTCAAAAGGGCTTCTCATTAAATCGGGAATAACGCTAATAATATCTAGTCTCATAGTAAAGTCGTTAGATGCAAGTGTTAGGCAGTTTATTTATGAATACTAGTAATTTAGTGTCAAAAATATATGCCACTATTTCTTACTCTTATTAATTTCGTCTTGTAGTTTTCGCATCACTTTTTGCTCTCTTTCTAAAGCTCTACGACGATGATCTTCAAACTCAGCTTCTAAATCATTAAGTTTCAAAAGTGTTTCTTTAGTAGTCGACTGGTTCGATTTGAATTTAAATATAATAAACCCAAGGATTGATAACAGCAAACCAACTATCGTCCACATTATCGTTTTATAGTTTTGCTTACTGGTAGGCGTTCCTAAAAAACTAATGTTTTCTTTTTCAGAATTAACACTATCTAAATTAGCTTGAACATTTATTAATTGAGTGTTTACTTTATCAATAGTTTGCTGCAGTGTGGTAATTTTAGCATTAGCATCACTCAGTGATTTTTTTAAACTTGAAATACTATCAGAAGTGTTTTTCTTTACCGTAGCAACCCAGCTTTGGTTAATCACCTTAAACTGTTTGTAATTGTTCGAATTCTTAAGCAAAAAATTAAACTGCTCGTTAATGCTGATATCTTTCGGTACATATTTGGCCTTTTGAGCTAAAAGTTGTGCAGAAATTAATAAAGTAAGAAGTATAAGTATTTTTTTCATTGAATTGGTTTTTAGAAGGAACGCTTATGCCTTCATCATATTGTTTTAAAATCAAAAAAAGCGCCCCAAACTAGGGCGCAAATATAATTAACTCTTAAGAATGTGTTTAATTAAAAATGAAATGTTTCTTTTCACCTGATTGATCTAAAAAGGTCACCACAATATCTTCACGCTCATCTTTGCTTTGAATGATTTTTTTAACATCAGCCACCGAATTTACTTTCTTCTTATCGATTTCAGTAATAATAATACCTTCCAAGCCATAACCTTGCATTGATCGTGTAAGTGCACGGGTAATTTTCACACCGTGGTTAGCATTGAATTTTTTCAAATCAGCTTTAGTTGCATTCGTAATTTCAACACCAACATCCTTTATAGCATAAACTTGGTATAAAGTTAACTCAACAGGTAATGTCATTTGTTTATTGTTTCGCTGTACGGTAACATTTAAAATGTCATTTGGGCGTTTGGTATTAATGTAAGCCGCTAAGTCTTCAAATTTATTAATATCAACTCCATCAATATTAGTTACGATATCGCCTTTTTTTATACCTGCTTTATCCGCCCCAGTGTTAATTGTAACTTCAGACACGTAAACACCTCGTAGAAAATCTAGATCTAATTCTTTCGCAGCTTTCTCGCTCAATGTTCCGCCTTTTATTCCTAAAATTCCTTTTTGAACATCACCATATTCAAGAATATCTTGAACAATTTTTTTTGCATGGTTTGAAGGTACTGCAAATGCATAACCAATATAGCTTCCCGTTTGCGAAGTAATAGCGGTATTGATGCCTATTAATTCACCTTGGGTATTTACCAAGGCACCCCCTGAATTCCCAGGATTTATAGCGGCATCTGTTTGTATAAAAGATTGCAAATTTGTGTCATTTTCATCTAAATCTCTAGCCTTAGCACTAATAATACCAGCAGTAACGGTAGAGGTTAGGTTAAAAGGATTTCCGACAGCTAATACCCATTCCCCAATTTTTGTAGTATCCGAATCACCAAAAGGTACATAATCAAAGGTTTCGCCCTCGTGATCAATTTTTAGCAGCGCAATATCAGCATTAGGTTCTGTACCAACTACACTAGCATTATAGGTACGATTATTATTTAGTGTTACCTTAATTTCTGAAGCCCCTTTTATCACGTGGTTATTAGTAACTATGTAGCCATCTTCAGTAATAATAACTCCAGAACCAGCACCTGTAATTGCCTTTTCAAGCACGCCACCATTTCTTAAGTAATCCATATAATTTCTAGGTCTTCTATAAGTCGTTACATTTTTTACGTGAACTACCGCATTGACCGTATTTTCAGCTGCTACCGTAAAATCAATGTTAGTGGCCGCCGCCAAGCTATTCGAAGTATACGAAACTTGGGGTGTGTTATTTGTATTTTGTTGAAGAGCAAAAGAAGTGGGTAGCGTATCTGAAACTTCTGACACTTCCAAAGATTCGTTTGGGCTATCTTCTTGAATAACATATTTTTGAATGAACAATGCCGAAGCACCACCAAGAACCCCTACTAATAATAATGACAATAGCTTTTTCATAAAAAGATATTTTTCAAAGATTGAATTTGTTATTTAGTTTCATCTCAAAAGACGTTTCTTACCTTAATATATTACAATTCTAAAAAATTACAGTGCCTTTTTGGTGCAGCTTAACGAAATTTTATAGGTACTACAAAGACTAAGATTTGTAACTTTGTGAGCCGAAATTTTAGATACAATGACGATACCTTTTAGTAAATATCAAGGAACAGGAAACGATTTTGTGATCATTGATAATCGTAAAAAATTATTAGACAAAAATAATACCAAACTTATAGCACATTTATGTGACCGTAAATTTGGCATAGGTGCTGATGGCTGTATGTTTTTAGAAGGTCCTACCAATCCTGAAGATGATTTTACAATGGTGTATTTTAATGCCGACGGAAATGAAAGCACTATGTGCGGAAATGGTGGTAGATGTTTAGTGGCATTTGCTAAAGATCAAGGGGTAATCGACGATACGGCAACTTTTACTGCAATTGATGGTCCTCATAAAGCTACTTTGCATGATGGTTTAGTAAACTTGGAAATGCAAGAGGTTAAGCATATTGTTACAACACCTAATCATTATTGGCTGAATACAGGTTCACCTCACCACATTGAAGAAGTTATAAATATTAATGACTTCGATGTTTTTAATAATGGAAAACGCATACGCAACGGAGCACCATATCATGAGGAAGGGACTAACGTTAATTTTGTAGAAAAAGTTAATGCAGATACTTTTAAGGTAAGAACTTACGAAAGAGGCGTAGAAGATGAAACTTTGTCATGTGGTACGGGGGTAACAGCTGCTGCAATTGCTATGTTCGAATCAGGAAAAACACTTTCGCAAAAAGTAAATATTGAAACCTTAGGTGGTTTACTAACTATAAGCTTCAAAAAAGAAGGAGATACTTATAAAGAAGTGCATTTAGAAGGACCAGCAACATTTGTATTTAAAGGTGAAATTGTATGGTAACACTAAAAGGAGTACATATCTATTTACGTGCGTTAGAGCCTGAAGACCTTGATTTTATTTATAAAGTTGAAAACGACGAGCGTGTTTGGGAGGTAAGTGCCACTCAAAGTCCCTATTCTAAGTTTTTGATTAAGCAATACCTAGAAAACGCACATTTAGATATTTACGAGGCCAAACAATTACGTTTGGTAATTTGTGTGCAAGGAACTGATACGGTTGTCGGTTTAATTGATCTTTATGATTTCAACCCTACACATAGGCGTGCAGGAGTTGGTATATTAATTTTAGAAGATGCCGATCGTAGAAAAGGATACGGGAAAGAAGCCCTAAAACTAGTGCTGAAGTACGGAAAAACCCATTTGCATTTGCATCAAATGTATGCTACTATTGCAGCACACAATAAAATAAGTCAAGATTTGTTTACAGGTCAGGGTTTCCAGTTTATTGGACAACGTAAAGATTGGAATTTACACGAAGGAAAATTCCATCATGAAAATTTTTACCAACACATCTATGTACATTAAAAAAATACTTTTAGTTATTGGACTACTTTTAGTAGTGGCAGGTGGAATATTTAGTTATCATACCTATCAGCGAATTTTCGCAAACAATACAAATTTCGATACTAAAACAAAAACCATTTTTATAAAAACAGGGGCTACTTTTGACAATGTAACCAAGCAGCTTAGTCCATATTTAAAAAATGTAGAATGGTTTACGTGGTTGGCCAAAAAGAAAGGTTATGCCAGTAATGTAAAACCAGGAAAATACGTATTGAAACAAGGCTTAAATTCTAATGAAATTGTTGGGGTTTTAAGAAGCCAAAATACCCCAGTTACCTTACGTTTTAATAATCAAGAGCGCTTAGAAAATCTTGCAGGACGCGTAGCGCACCAAATAGAAGCGGATAGTTTATCTATTTTAAAGGAATTCAAGGTAGCTGCTTTTTTAGAAGAAAATAATTTAACTGAAGCTACTGCATTAAGTGTTTACATTCCGAACTCCTATCAAGTATATTGGAATATTTCTCCGACTGAACTTAGAAATAAACTTTATAAAGAATATAAACGTTTTTGGAATGAAGAAAGGCTAACCAAAGCAAAAAAAATCGGCTTAACACCTACGGAAGTGTATACCTTAGCAGCAATCGTACATAAAGAAACCGTAAAAGCTGATGAACGCCCTAAAGTAGCAGGGGTTTATATGAATCGTTTAAAGCGCGGAATAAAATTAGATGCTGACCCTACGGTAATTTATTCACTTAAAAAGTCGGCTAACGATTGGGACAAAGTGATAAAAAGAGTCTTATTAAAAGATTTAACGCTTAATCACCCCTATAATACCTATCAAAATGCAGGTTTACCTCCAGGACCTATTGCTATGCCAGATATTTCTGCAATTGATGCCGTATTAAATTACGAACAACACAACTATTTGTATTTTGTAGCTGATGTGCAAAACTTTGGCTATCATAAGTTTGCCACAAACCTAGCGCAACATAATAGAAATAGTGCTCAATATCATCAATGGGTTAACAAAAAGCATATTTTACGTTGAAATATGTAAAGAAAGTAGCCTTTTTCTTACAAGTACAATAATCAATTAATTGTTTTTCTGTGTAATACATAAAAATTGTTAAGAGATTACCGAGTATTAAGAAAGCGTTATACATTTGCATCGCTAAACAGAAATACATGTTTTTTGATAAAAATTAAAAACGTACGAGTTGTTTTACTGATGTTTAGTTTCAGTATCATAACAAGTTGTAGAATTAATTTCAATCAGTACAGTTCAAAAACCAAAACGATTCGTTATGAATCAGAAACAAAGTTAGCACCCTTTTTTGCCCAAGACCAGTACCCACAACCTACGCCTTTAGAAAACGTAGTTTTTCTAGATAAAGATTATATCGGATTTAAAGAAGCTTTAGCTTTTAAAGAATCACAAGGTCGTTATGGTGTCGTTAATAAATATGGTTATTTGGGCAAGTATCAATTTGGAAAAGGAACCTTAGATTTGATAGGTATCCGCAATTCACAGAAATTTTTACAAAATCCTGAATTACAAGAGCGCGCATTTTATGCCAATCTTTCACGTAATAAATGGATTTTAAGAAGAGAAATTAAACGTTATTCCAATTCTTGGATGCGTGGTGTATATGTAACCGAATCAGGTATTTTAGCAGCAGCACACCTTGTAGGGCCTGGTGCTGTCAAAAAATACTTAAGAAGCTATGGTAAAAACACTTTCGAAGATGCTTTTGGTACTACAGTTGTCGATTATTTAAAGAAATTTAAGTCATACGATATTTCGGAGGTTATTAGTGACCGAAAAGCTAAAGCATAATTTTAATTAAAAAGAGCGCTCAAGCAAGTATAGTATAGCGCAATTTTAAATATATTGAAAATAGCAGCACTAAGCTTACCCGTTGTATTGTAGGGTCTTCAAAATCAATGTACATTTGAGTATGAAGAAAAATTTCCTGCAAATTATTAAAATTGGTATTTTCCTTTTTGTAGCTATTCCCAGTCTTTATGGGCAACAAGTAGCTGTTTTACATTATAATGGTGGTGGCGATTGGTACGCAAACCCAACAGCTTTACCCAATTTAGTTAACTTCTGTAATACCAATATCAAAACGACTATTGATACCAAAGTTGAAGAAGTAGCCCCCAATAATTTCGATCTTTTTCAGTACCCATACATTCATGCTACAGGTCATGGTAACATTCTTTTTGATACTAATGAAATAACTGCTTTAAGAGCTTATTTGAATGCTGGAGGATTTTTGCATATTGACGATAATTATGGAATGAAAAAGTTTGTACTTCGAGAAGTAAAAAAGCTTTTTCCTGATCAAGAATTGGTAGAAATTGGTACAGACCACCCGATATTTGATGGCGTTTATAAGTTCCCTAAAGGTTTACCAAAAATTCATGAACACGATGGCAAGCAACCACAAGCATTGGGGATTTTATTGAACGGTCGTTTAGCGCTACTAATTACTTTGGAAAGTGATTTAGGTGATGGTTGGGAAGACCCCGAGGTTCATAATGATACCCAAGAAATTCGCACAGCAGCATTACATATGGGGGCAAATATTATTAATTATGCCTTTTCTTACTAAATGAGTTTGCAAAAAACACACTACAATACTAGTTTCATTTCGCACAATCATTCTATTATTTTGTGCTGTAATGGTATATCGAGTCCTGCGAATATGGGGAGTATTTTTCGTTTAGCAGATGCTTTTGGAATTGAAAAAATATTATTTGACATCGAACGCGTAGATATCACTAGCGCTCGATTGCGCAGAACAGC
>JAHDEF010000075.1 GCA_020628975.1 Aquimarina sp.
TATTAGAGCAAAACTTCTACTGCCCTGGTTATTGCAAAATTTTGAATTTAAAAAGCACCAATTTATATTATTAGGAATCCATTTAATACATTCTATGTCATCTTCAACAGCTGATTTTGATCATAAGGAAGCTGTATCTGCCGAAAACTTTAATAATTACATGCTTCACGCAAATACAAAACAGGTAATTTATTTGAGTGGAATTGTTAACGACGATCATCTTTCAAAACATTTAGCATCACGAAAAAATGTGGAAGAATTACTATATAAAGGAAGTTTTAATTTAACCGTTTTACGTGCTGGTATAATTGTTGGCTCTGGTAGCGCCTCGTTTGAAATTATACGTGATTTATGTGAAAAACTTCCTGTAATGATTACCCCTAAATGGGTAAATACTCCCACTCAACCTATTGCAGTTAGGGATGTATTACGCTTCTTAATCAATGTTCCTTTAAATACCGCTTGTTACAATCAAAGTTTTGATATTGCAGGGCCAGAGGTGCTTACTTACAAGGAAATGCTGAAAGCTTATGCCGATTTTAGAAAAATTCCTTTGCATATTTATACATTGCCCATAATGTCGCCTAAGCTGTCGTCATATTGGCTTTATTTTGTTACGTCGACTTCCTACAAATTGGCCATAAATTTGGTAGATAGTATGAAAGTACCAGTTGTTGCTAGAAATCGAAAGCTTGAAAAAATATTAGGCTTAAAACCTATGACTTATAAAAAAGCATTAGCACTGGCTTTTCAAAAAATTGAACAAAATCAGATTGTTTCAAGCTGGAAAGATTCTATGATTAGCGGACGTTTTAAAAAGGATCTTTCTAAATATGTGGAAATACCTACAAAAGGCTGTTTAACTGACACCAAGAAAGCAACGCTTACTAATGTGGAAGCTACGCTAGAAAATATTTGGTCAATAGGTGGTGAAACAGGTTGGTATTACGGAGATTGGCTTTGGAAAATTCGTGGGTTACTCGATAAATTTTTCGGAGGTGTCGGTTTACGCAGAGGGCGAACCCATTTAGATCATATAGACAATGGCGACGTTATTGATTTCTGGCGGGTACTTGTTGCCAATAAGGAAAATAAGCGTTTGTTACTTTTTGCTGAAATGCGACTTCCCGGAGAAGCTTGGCTAGAATTTAAAATAGAAAACAATACACTTACACAAACCGCAACATTTAGACCTAAAGGACTTAGTGGAAGAATCTACTGGTATAGTGTTTTACCCTTTCACTATTTTATTTTCAACGGAATGATTAATAATATAAAAGTATAATTATTTATGATTAGCCAAATAAATCAGCCTATTTACTTTTTGAAGTAATTGCTTTTCGGAAAATGGTTTTGATAAAAATGCGTCCATACCAGCAGCTATCGCTTTATTGGTCATGTTTGGCGCCCGCAGAGCACTAATACCTAAAATTGGAATGTTCTTAATGGCTACATCTCCATATTGATTTCTAATACGCTGAGCCAACTGAAAACCTGTTAACTCATCAAGTTTAATATCTGATATAATTAGTTTGTATTCTCTGTTTTCAATAGCTTTTATAGCCGCTTCTGCGGAACTTACAGCATCAACAAAAAAACTACCCTGAGCTAAAAGTATTTTAAGCAATAGATACTGCGTGTTTAGTTGATTTTCAACTACCAGAATTCTATATTTTTTACCTTTCGGTAATTCATAATGATGCTTAACCTCCTCTGTTTCTTCTCCAGAAGCATTTTTAAGAGATAATACAACCGTAAACTTACTTCCTACACCTACTTTGCTTTCTAAAAGAATTTCTCCCTCCATTAAGCTAACTAAACTTCTGACAATATTTAGCCCCAACCCAGAGCCCTTGATATTTGGGTTAAGTTGTGAAAAAGATTCAAAAATTGCGGCTTTATCTTCTTCACTAATACCAATACCTGAATCTTCCACTACAATGGCAATTTGTTGCTTACTGCTTTTACCACTTAATCGATTGATCGAAAATTTTATAAAACCTTCATCTGTATACTTTAAAGCGTTACTTATTAAATTACTTATTATTTGATACAGCCTTGTTTTATCACCAATTAATTCAGCATTTAATTTGTTATCAATTTCAGTTTTGAAGTTTAAAGCTTGTTTTTCTATAGGTCCTTTGTTTGAGTTTACAATCGTTGAAAAAAGCTCTTTTAAGTTAAATGTTTCTTCTTCGAGCTTAAAACCACCTGATTCTATTCTAGAAATATCGAACATATCCCCGAAAATATTTTGAAGATGATCGCTTTCCGTTTTAATAATTTTCACCAACTCTTCTTGTTCATAATCAAGATTTGTTTTTTCTAACAATTCTATAAAACCTTTTACAGAAGTCAACGGAGTGGTTAGCTCATGGTTAATACTTGCTATAAAATCATTTTTAAAATTTTCTTTTTCAATTAAAAGACGGTTGGTAAATTCTAATTCTTGGGCTTTAATTATAGATTCATTACGCTCTTGCGAAATTTTATTTAAATCAAGATAAGCCTGAGTGTAGTCAAAAATGACAATATTAATCTCCCCATAACTTACTGTAAAAGTTACATCACAAATACGTGACGCTTCTTTCCCTTCTTTTAAATGAACACACGGAAACGTAAATTCATTCTCTTGGGCACTGACCGCTTCTTTTAAACTTTCAATAATCGAAAAAAATGGATGCGCCTCGTAAATAGAATCATTTACATTCCAACTGAATAAATTAGCATCGGAATATATAATTTTACCAAGTTCGTTTACCGTTACAAGCTGAACTTTTTTATAAAACTTCTTTTGATTTTCGTCGCCCATAATACTAGTTCGTTACATCTACAGCAATATCTGCAAATAATTCTTCTACATAATCACCTGTTTTAGCACTTGTTAGATAATCGTATTGAACGCTATATTCTTTCAAAGTTTCAATTGCTTTTTTCTTCGATACTGCATCCAATTTATTGCCCACAATTTTTATAACAGCGTTTGGAAAGTGATTTTTTAAGAATTCTATTTGTGTATTAATTTCTTTGTAGGTGTCAATTCTAGTAATATCAAAAACATATACAAAAGCGTGTGAACCTATTAAATACGAACTTCTACCCTCGCTAATGTTTTCATGACCCTCGGTGTCCCAAAGAATCATTGATAACTCTATACCATTATCCATGGTAATCACTTTCTTTTGAATTTGCACTCCTAGTGTCGATTTATAGTCTGTTGAGAATTCATTATCGATGAACCTTCGAAAAAGTGAGGTTTTACCCACTCCGAAAGATCCTACTAAAGCCACCTTTTTAGATAGTTTGATCACTGAAAAATGATTTTAATTTATTAGTAAATAGTTTGTTATCCTTTAATTCTTTCTTAGAGACGCCTTTGTCTGCGAATTCTAATAGCAAATTCTCTAGTTTATCTTTTGTCGTAATCGTATATACTCCTGACACTACTGCTACAATATAATACTTATAAAAATTTTGGATATGAAGTGTATATAATTCATATGCCAATGTCTCTAACTCTTGATCCCCTCCTTTAAAAGCATCTTCTACAAAACTTTTTATTGCCGTTAACATTCCTGCAACTAAATCTTCATCGATACCTTCATTAGCATCAGGGGCATGGTTAGCAATTAACAACCCTGTTTCCTTTTCTATTACCATTACTTGAATCAACGATGGTGCATCTGCAGTATTAATGATATCTGTCCCTTTTGGTTTTCTCCCAAAAAGACGCTTCATAATATTTTCGAAAGTAAACATGTTCTGAAGCTGATCATTGACCTTATCATTCAATAGTTTTATTTCATGCGAAACGTATTTTTTTATCATTTTCCCTATAATAGGAAATAGTGCCTCTACCACAGCATCTTGTGAATTCTGAATTTCTGTTTTTAAGGCTTGGGTAATTACTGGGGACAATTTTTGGGGCATGTCTTGAACAAGCGTGTTTATTTTATCGTCAACCAACGGATCTACCTTTTCTGCCAAAGCTATAGGTTGATTCAGGGTATAGGAAAGCTTTTCTACTTTATCGACTAAAGATTGGGTAATATCTTTTTCTTCAGCGAGTAGTATTTCTTTTAATAACTCTAAACGATTCGGCTGTTCCATTTGTGGATAGTATGTTGCCTACTACTTTCGGATATTCTCACCCATTTTTACGAGTAAGTCACCCAGTAGACTGCGATCTAATTTAGTTTCCTCTAATTGATCAACACGCTCATTGAATTTATCTTCCAAAGAAGTTAAACGAATATTCAAATCGGTACTTAAATTATCAACCAAAGCATTTAATTCTTGATGTACATCTTCAATATAATTTTTCAATTCTTCTCGCTTGGCTTCTAAATCCTTTTTTAAAGTTTCAAATTCAGAATCATACGCCTTTATATTATCACCAAAAATTAAATTTTTTATAGTTTCAATTTTCGAAGAAGCATCAACAATGCCGTTTTCTATAGGAGTAGTTTCTTCCATAATATCAGTTTTAACAAAAATAGCTACAATTTTAAAAGTAACACTTACTGTTTTGATAATTTACTTTATTTATCCGATAAAATCAAAATATAAGTAGCTAAAATCATCGATTACGTAGTACTTACTAAGTATTTTAGTTTTATGTTTTCTTAGCTATGCTTAAATTTGCCGCCAAAATTACTCACAAGTTAACGATGTAATTTAATATATTGATTATGAAAGTATTTAAATTTGGTGGAGCTTCAGTTAAAGATGCAGCTGGAGTAAAAAATGTGGTTAATGTTTTGGATAAAGTTGGTAAAGGCGCCACTTTAGTAGTTGTTTCGGCTATGGGTAAAACTACCAATGCTTTAGAGGTTGTAGTTAAACAGTACATCAACAAAGACCCCAAACTAAAACTGAGTATTGATTATTTAAAAGATTTTCATAGAAATATTTTAGAAGATCTTTTCGAAGATAAAAACCATAGTATTTTTGACAAAGTAGAAGCTATTTTTAACGATTTAAGCACCTTACTCGATCGCAACAAATCTCCTAAATATGACTTTATTTACGACCAAGTGGTAAGTTATGGCGAAATGACATCAACTACCATTTTAAGTGCTTACCTTGATTATAAGGGGTTTACCAACGAATGGCTTGATGTTCGTAACTTGATAAAAACTGACAGCACCTATCGTGATGCCAAAGTTGACTGGAAAGCTACGAAAAAGGCTATTAAAGAGCAGGTAAGTACTACTGGACTATCTATCACACAGGGATTTATTGGTTCGGATACAAATAATTTTACCACTACTTTAGGAAGAGAAGGAAGTGATTACACTGGAGGTATTTTTGCCTATTGCTTAAATGCAGAAAACCTAAGTATTTGGAAAGATGTACCAGGGGTTTTAAATGGTGACCCTAGAGTTTTTGAAGATACCGTATTACTAAATCAAATTTCTTACGAAGAAGCAATTGAATTAGCTTTTTACGGCGCTTCGGTAATACACCCCAAGACCTTGCAGCCTTTACAACAAAAAGAAATCCCTTTATATGTTAAGTCTTTTATGAATCTTGAAAATTCAGGAACAGCCGTAAGCAAGGGGCAAACTTTAGAGCCATTTGTACCTTGCTTTATTGTAAAGAAAAATCAAGTGCTAATCTCACTTTCTTCATTAGATTTTTCATTTATAGTTGAAGAAAACATAAGTGATATTTTTAGACTATTTCACAAATATCAAATTAAGGTAGATTTAATTCAGAATACTGCCATTAGCTTTTCTGTATGTATTGACAATAAGTTTGGCCATTTGGAAGAGCTTATTTCAGAATTGAAAAATGACTTTTCGGTAAGCTACGAGGAAAATGTATCACTATATACCATTCGCCATTTTAACGACGAAGCCGCAAAGCAATTAGAAGAAGGTAAACACATTCTACTAAAACAACGTGGAACTGAAACTTACCAGATTATCACTAAAGAGACTCTCTAAAAAGTAATCCGAACGAAGACTGAGGAATAGTCAAAGGCTATGAAAAGCTAGTAATCTGATTTACATTTCTATTACGCTCAATGTACGTTTACAAAACAATTGACTTTTTAACAGCATCAATTATCTATGCACTGTTTTTTAAAGGCAGTGCATTTTTTTATATAGAATACATAGATGACTATTTGTAATTGGATGAAAAACTCAAGTATAGCCTTATATGCAGCCTTTTAAACTCAAAAATGGCAAAAAACACACTGCATATAGGCGAAATTTTTGATGGAGAATTGTATTAAATATCTTCAAGCGATTTATTATCCAGTGTTGGTTTTATTATATGAACACGAATACCAAAACTCAATCCAACATTTGATATATTTTCAATGTTTTTATTTCCATTAGTAAATTCATCAACGGTAAATTCTCGCTTTCCTGCATTGTCTTCCACTTTTAATTCTGATAGGAAAGCTACATTTGCTGTAAATCTTGAAATTAAATACAGAAATGAATTTACTTGATATTCATATTCTAAATTTAGTCCAAACCCTACGGTACTTGCTTTTATTTCTTCTTGAAAACTTATGGCATTAGTATGCTTACGATATGTCAGCAAACCCGCCGTTATTCCTGATATTAGCATATGCTTATGACTATCTTCTGTCATTAAAAAATAAAGCTTAGGAGCGTAATACTTAATAGTTATATCACTATTTGTATCAACTTGAATTCCCTGCCAATTACTATTGAAAAAACCGCCATCAACTTGATTTTCTGCTTGGCTGTGAAAGTTACTTATGTACACACCAACACCCCATGCATCGTTGATGTCATATCCAAATTCAAACTCGTAAGAATTACCTAATTTCAATTCCTGCGAAAGCTTTTTTATATCTCTTGGTAATCCCGATTGAATTGAACCTGTTATGTAACTTAATCCCACAGCACTACTTATTCTAGCTTTTGTAAACTGAGAATAACTTGCTGAAAAACAAAAAATTAATAAATAAAGAAAATAGTTTTTTGGCATTTATATTTTTTTGCAAGCTACATAAAATACTAAACTTTCAAAACAAATGCAAGAATGTTATACTATCTACATTATTACATTTCTAAAGAAGCACTCCGAAGTTTAAAAGCAAAAAAAATCCTCAAAAACTAATTTGAGGATTCTGATACTTATAAGTTGTGAATTAAATTATCACACTTTGATTTCTACTTCAACACCACTAGGTAATTCTAACTTCATTAACGCATCAATGGTTTTAGAAGAAGAACTGTAGATATCTAACAATCTTTTGAAAGAGCTTAATTGAAACTGCTCTCTAGATTTCTTATTGACGTGCGGAGAACGTAATACTGTAAATATTTTCTTGTGTGTTGGTAATGGAATTGGCCCAGTAACCACAGCACCAGTACTTTTTACAGTCTTTACAATCTTCTCAGCAGATTTATCTACTAAGTTATGGTCGTAAGACTTTAATTTTATTCTAATTTTTTGACTCATTTTGCAATTTTTTAACTAGCTCCGTTTGCTGCTTTAATTACTTCCTCAGAGATATTAGATGGCGTTTCTGCATAGTGAGAAAACTCCATACTTGACGTTGCTCGCCCTGAAGATAATGTACGTAAAGAAGTAACGTAACCAAACATTTCAGATAATGGCACGATTGCCTTAACTACTTTAGATCCCGAACGGTCACTCATGTCATTTACTTGACCACGACGACGGTTCAAATCACCTACGATATCTCCCATGTTTTCTTCTGGAGTTAACACCTCCAATTTCATCATAGGCTCCATAATAACGGCTCTAGCAGCTTTAGCAGCAGCTTTGTACCCTAATTTGGCAGCTAATTCGAAAGATAATTGATCTGAATCGACATCATGATAAGATCCATCCTTTAAAGTAATCTTCATTGCATCCATTTCGAATCCAGCTAAAGGACCATTTTTCATAGCCTCTTTAAAACCTTTTTCTACAGATGGAACAAATTCTTTAGGAATGTTACCCCCTTTAATGGTTGATTCAAACTGTAATCCAACTTCACCTTCATCTGCAGGTTCCATTGTAAATACGATATCAGCAAATTTACCACGTCCACCAGACTGCTTTTTGTAAACCTCACGATGATCAGCGCTTGCTGTAATAGCTTCTTTGTACTCAACTTGTGGTTGACCTACATTTACTTCTACTTTAAATTCACGCTTTAAACGATCAACAATGATATCTAAGTGAAGCTCTCCCATTCCTGAGATAA
>JAHDEF010000076.1:0-5239 GCA_020628975.1 Aquimarina sp.
CAGTTGCTTTAAAATAGTATTAAGTGAACAGTCATAAGTATTAAGACTTTTTGGCTAAAATTTCTGCTAAAGTTATTTTAAACTAAAAGGAAAGTATGATCCATTAATATTTCTTTGTACTGTATACTTTGTACTTAATACTATGCTAAATGCTAAAATTCTTCGCCCCGTATAAAAAATTTGCCATTGGTTTGTTGGTCGTGTCTGCGGTTATTGTGACTTGGATTTATTCTTTGTTAAAACCTCAACGTATACTTCCTATTTACGAACCCAATCAAGTAAATGCTGAATTGGTAGATTCTACGATGCAAGAAATACGAAAATACCATCGTATTGCCGATTGGAAATTAGTCAATCAACAAGGCGATACGATTTCTGAAAAAAACTATCATAACAAAATTTATGTAGCCGATTTCTTTTTTACGACTTGTCAAACCATTTGCCCGAAAATGACCGAACATATGGGCTACCTTCAACAAAAATTAAAAGATAAAAAAGAAGTATTGTTGCTTTCACATACCGTGACTCCTGAAATTGATACGGTAGCTCAGTTAAATCGATATGCCAAGAAAAAAGGAGTTCAAATTGATAAATGGAATTTAGTTACTGGAGACAAAAAGGCGATTTATGATTTAGCCAGAAAATCGTACTTGGTAGCAAAAGTGCAACCTTATTCAACCTATGATTTAATTCATACCGAGAATTTTGTGTTGGTAGATCAAAAAAGAAGAATTCGCGGCTATTACGATGGCACTGATTTAGAGGCCGTTCAGCAGCTTTTGAGTGATATTGATTTACTTTTAGAAAAGTAAGAAAACACTCAAAGCGACTTTAGGGAATTATACCCTTAGGCAACTTTAATAAAACAAGGCCAAGAATTTTTATTTTGTTTTTGAGAATAAAGCAGGAATCTTGACCTTGTTATATACACTAACTAAAATTTTGAAGCGAAATATTCTTCTGTTATTAAAACGCTTTATAGCTAAAAAACCCTACCTATAATTAAAAATTACACCAAATTTGTTGAAAATTATTATTCACAAATAGGATCATTAAATCACTGCTTTGATAATTCCTTCTCTTAAGCTGACCCATAGTAAATTAAACAGCGACTTTTGTTGATTGCGAGTGACTTCAAAATTGGCTGTAGCTTTTAATTCTCCTTTATTTTCAGAATCTTCTTTTACAAAAAGGTTTACCAACCCTGTAACTACTTTTTTTAATTTACTTTTTGTTTCATTGAAAATTGAAATATTTATATTTTCATAATCCATGCTTAGGTTGCCTTTAGCATAATCGTTATTTCCATACAAATTATAAACAACTTCATTTACTTTTCCTTCGATCTTAGTACTAAAAGCTGTATTCGAAAAGCTATTCAAAGCAGCAACGTCAAAGTTTTTTAAGGTTCCTGAAGCTTCAAAATAAGCACTTGAAATTTTAGGGAATTTTAGGTTTAAAGTTAGTAAACCGTCATTCATAAAATTAGATTCCCCCATCAAACCAAGCTGACCATCCGTTTTATTACACACATACAGTGAGGCATTTATATTTTCAAAATTCAAGTAAGATTCTGTGCTTTTAGCATCCTTCTTAAAACTATAAACCACTTTTCCCTTTTCAACCATTATTTCAGGAAAATCTAAAGCTATCGGCAAATCGGTCAGCACTTCGTTGTACAAGGGTTTGAATTTTGAATAGGGCTTTAACCTTTTATCTTTAAAAAATTCTAATAAGGGGTGATCTAACAACAAACGTTCAGCATATAGTGACAAATCAAAATCGGCATTAAATTGCGGTCGAAAACCTAGTGCTATAAGTTTAGGGAACTCAATATACATATGACTTTTTTCTTCGGTGAAATTTTGTACTACTTCATTTTTTGGAAATGCTGTATAAATTTTTGCTTCATTGATTTGAAGTGTATTCATTTCAACATAAAGATGTTTTACGAACAACCGTTCAAATTCCCCCAACTGTACAAACGTATTTTGACATTTTGAATGATGTATATAAACGTCATAAATATGGTGTTTAGCGTCGACCATTAGATGCATAAATAATCCTGCTATTTCTGTTGAAAATTTATCATCATCCGTATTTACTGTTCCTGAAATAATTTCGACAGTATCAACATTAATTTGAGGCAAAGTAGGTGTTGTTGCAGCTATTTCATTTTTATTTGTTATTGAAGAAGAGGTACATTTTGTAAAGGATGGGTTATTGAGAACTAACTTATCTAGCTGTATGTTTCCGTAAGCCAAAGCCAGCCAGCTTGGATTGTTCAATGACAGTTTAGGAATATATAGCTCGAAATTTTTATTGCTAATTCTTAAAGCAAGAATTTCTATATGATTACTTAATGAAAAGGAGGCTTTTTCATAATTGACATCGACACTATCAAGAGTGGCTAACTTACTTTTTAATTGGTAATTGATTACCCGTGACGCAATTTCTTTTAAAGCAAAAACACCCAAAAGAATAATTAATAAAAAAACAAGCCCCTTTTTCATTCATTTAAATTACTGTAATTTGAATGAAAAAGTGACTCTTATTACTAACTTAATTGCGTTTAATTTTTATATACTTAAAGCTTTAGATGGGTGAATGCGAAAAACTCTTAATGTATTATACAACACGACTATAAGTGTAAAACCAAAAATAATAAGCATTGGAATGACAAAATGTATAACACCAATAGCTATTCTGTAATAATTTTCTTGTAACCAAAGGTTCATTATGTACCAAACGGTGGGAATAGCCAACATAGAAGCTATAGTAAATATGACTAAAAATTCTTTAGACAGCACTTTGAGTACATCTCTAATTTTAGCCCCTAATATTTTTCTAATAGCTACTTCTGCCGTGCGAATATTGGCTATAAATGATGACAGACCAATCACTCCCATTAACATCAATAAAAAAGCTACTGATGAAAAAATAAGAAACATTTTTTCGAGCACCTTTTGTCCCTCTAAAGAGCGATCATAGTTATCACTTACAAATTCATATTTGAATAAATCTTCTGGATAAAACTTATCATAAAGTTGCTTTACACTAGCTATACCTTTTTCTATATCTATTTGATCTTCAAATTTTACAGAAAACGCGTTGGGTAATTTATTAGTCCCAACTAAAGGCATAAAAATAAGTCCTTCTTTAAAAATATTCGTATCCATTAAATTGTGCTTGTAATCACCTACTACGCCCTTTATTTTGAAACGATAATCGTATAAGTAAGCATTTAATTCATCATCGAAAACATCACTTATGGCATCAAAATGTAAACTTTTTCGAGCTTTATCTGATAAAATCATAAAATCCTTGTTGTTTTCAGCAGTGTAATTGCTACCAGCAAGTATGGGGATTTCATACAATTCAAAATAGTTTTCGTCAATCCCTAAAGCACTTCTAATATTTCCTTTCATCTCTGTTGATGATTGCCTACGAACCGAAGTATCCCCAGTCCACCAAGAAGGAACCGATGTACTTGCCGAAGCTATTTTTACGGCTGGTAAATCTTTTAATGCATTCACAAAGTTCTTGTAAGTGCTGATAATTTTATCGTTGCTTTTTAAATAAGGTGTATTTATAGCTAAGACATTTTCAACGTTAATACCCTTG
The DNA here is from genome assembly GCA_020628975.1 of Aquimarina sp. Classification (GTDB taxonomy): domain Bacteria; phylum Bacteroidota; class Bacteroidia; order Flavobacteriales; family Flavobacteriaceae; genus Aquimarina. The sequence continues at coordinate 3,625 of JAHDEF010000076.1, forward strand.
TCTAAATTCTTCATAAAAATGGTTTGATGAAAAATTATTCCTGTAGCCATAAGTAATACCATTGATATTAAAAACTGGACACCTACCAACCATTTTCGCATACGTTCACTAGCAGGGCTAGTGCTTTTCTTTGAATTCATAACAACTCGTGGTTGAAATGAAGCAAGTACTAATGATGGGTACAAGCCTGAACAAAAGATTCCTAAAAGTACGATTCCTACCAAATAACCCAGAAATTCGAGGCGAAAGAATATTTCGTAAGTATACTCGGCTTGTATTAAACTAATAAATGGCTTTACTACAATCGCTAAAATTCCCAATGCTAAAATTAAAGCTAACACATTGTACAGTATGGCTTCTACAAAAAACTGAATAATAATATCTTTTTTGATAGCTCCTAGCGCTTTTCTAGAGCCTATTTCGCGACCTCTTGTTGTGGCGCTTGCTGTAGCAATATTTATAAAGTTTACCCAACTTATTATTATAATTAGCAATCCTACAATCTTGATCGTATTAAGCAATATTTGCGCACTGTCGACACCCTTTTCTTGACCCTGAAAATCAGAGTGAAGCCTCATATTTTCTATAGGTTGAAAATAAAATTCCCAATCGTTATCATCACCAACTAAAGGCCTACCAATTTCAATAAGATTAGGCATTAAGGAAATGGCTTTTTCTTTTTGAGCTGCACTTTTAAAGGTTACAAAAGACATTACCTCTTGATTTTTTTTCCAATCATCGGGCTTGTAATATTTATCTTTCCCAACTACTGAATTTAGACTTATTAAAGCATCGGGGCGAAACGTACTATTCATAGGAAACTCGGCAATGACTCCAGAGATTTGTAAAGGTCCTTTAAATTGCCTTGTGTAATAGTTTATTGTTTTACCTATTGGATTTTTGTTACCAAAATATTTTTCAGCTAGCTTTTGCGTTAGCACAATACTATTCGGATCAGAAAGCATCGTTGAAATGTCGCCTTTAAGAATTTTGCATCTAAACACTTTTAAAAAGGCAGCATCAGCAAAAAGCATTTGATTTTCCTCTGTTCTATTAGCTTCAATTTCAAATATTCCTTGAGTATAAGTACTTTTTGAAACGAAACCTATATTATCCTTAAGCTCGTCTTTTAACATTGTACCGATTGGCAAACTTGTAGCATTAAAAGCGCTTGACAATTCATGGGTATCAGGGTCGTATCGTTTTAAAATCAATCGATGTACTAAATGTTCATTTGTACTTACCCCTTTATCAAAATTTTCTTCATAAGTAACCGCCGCAATTATGAGTAAAAAGCATGCTAAACCTATAGCTAACCCCACTACATTAATAATTGCATAAATGGGTTTACGTTGAAAATTTCTAAATCCTGTTTTTATATAATTCCAAATCATAGTATTTATTTTAATACGATACTTGCCAACTTTATTTTGTTCGACAGTAATTTATATTGAAGCCTTAGCATCCTTGGTGTTTAGAATGTATTACTCCGTTTTCAAGCTTTTTATCGGGTTCGCTTTTGCTGCTTTTATGGCGTGATAACTTACGGTTATCATAGCTATTAGCAGTGTGAAAAAAGCACCTAACAAAAGATATGCGTAACTAAAATTGGTTC
>JAHDEF010000076.1:5249-8155 GCA_020628975.1 Aquimarina sp.
ACAAAGGAGATAAATACGAGAATAATAAAATCTTTAGCCAACAATTTCCAAATACCAAATACTGACGAGCCAATTGATTTTCGTATTCCTATTTCTTTGGTGCGTTGTTCTGCAATAAATGAAGTGAGCCCCAATAAACCTAAACAGCTTATAAAGATGGCTAATAGCGTAAAAAAGAAAATCATATTTGCAATTTTCTTGAACTCATTAAATTTTTTGGCGTGTTCATTAGCTGCAAAGTTGTATTCTAATGGAAGATTAGGAAATACTTCCTCGTAAGCCTTTCGTATTTTATCTAAATTTTCTTTATCACTATTACTAGGGTTTAACCTCAAAATATAAGTTCCGGCTCCAGAGGTGTTGTAAGCATAAAAAACTTCCTTTTTGGGAGAAAATGGAGATTCCATAAGTACATCATCCACCACTCCAATCACTTTATAGATATCTGGATCCGATTCTTCTTCTTCATCATCGTCTCTTATGACTAAACCTATCGGATCTTCTACTCCCATAAACGCTACCGCTTTTTTATTGATCAATAGTGCTGTAGTATCACTTACAATTGACCTAGAAAACTCTCTACCTTCAGCTACTTCTATTTGAAGTGTTTTCATATAACCAGGAGAAACTTCTACCCATTGAAATAATTCTTCTAAATCTTCTGGTTTTCCTTCCCATGTAAATCCTGTCCTATTACTATAAACAGCATTAATAGGACTTTGTGAACAAACTATATTCTCTACAGCACCTGTTTTCATAACACGCTCTCTAAAAACATCGAACTTTTTCCAAAACGGCGCTTTGTCCGCATTTATTTGTACGATGCCTTTAGGGTTATAGCCCAAATTGCGATTAAGGCAATAATTCATTTGACGGTTAATGACTATGGTTATCACTATTAACCCTGTCGAGATTACAAATTGAAAACAGACCAAAATTTTCCGAATAAGTCCAGAAGACTTCCCTTTTTGACTCCATCCTTTCAATACAGTATTCGGATTTAATGAAGATAGAAACAAGGCTGGGTAAGCGCCTGATAAAAATGTTATTAATATTAACACTAACACGCATATTCCCCAGAAAACTAATGACAACCAGGGGAAGTTAATTTCTTTAAATACTATTGCATTAAAAGGGGTTAATAATGTATTTACCAAAACCAAGCTTAAAATAAAAGCTATTAAAACGATTATAAATGTTTCTCCAAAAAACTGCTTTATTAAATCCTTTCGTTGCCCCCCTATCGTTTTTTTTACGCCAACCTCTTTAGCTCGTTTTTGAGCCCTTGCAGTACTTAAATTCATAAAATTAATACTTGCCAAGCCTAAAATGATGAAACAAATAAATACTAAAAAGTATATGACTTCTATCAAGCCGCCGGTTTGCTTTCCATTTTCAAAACGATCTCTTAACTTCCAATCGTCCATCTTAAAAATATGAAGTGAAGGAAACAGGTCATCGCCCAAATCCATAGCATCACGTTTGGTGTAACGAATAGCTTCTTCTGCTGATTGAAAATCTATATTAGGGCGTAACTTGACATACATCTGAAAAGAATTTGAGTCCCAATATTTCAATGATTCCTGTATCCACTTTTGTGAATTCACAAAATATTTCCAGGGAGCAATAAAATGCAAATGATGAAAAGAAGAATTATAAGGTAATCTTTATAAACAGCCGTTACCTTCATATCTATTTTACTATCAATGTTGATTGTTTTACCTACTGGGTTTTCATTACCAAATAATGATGTTGCCGTAGTTTGAGATATCATTATTGAATGAACATCTTTTAAACCTCCTAGATCGCCTTTTACCAGAGAAAGTTCAAAAAGTTTGGGGCCATCTTCATGCATATATTGCCCACTCGATAAAATGACAGTTCCCTCAAATTTTAAATAATGTTGAGTTTCCCAACTGGACATTACTATGTATTCAAAGTAATCGCTGTATTTATCATTAAAAGCTTGCTCGATAGGTCTTGGTAATGCCGGACCTGTGTAGGTTTCTCCATTCCATTCTTGTGTTTGAAAAACACGAGCAATTCGATTCTTATTTTTGAAGTTGCTATTATATGCAAATTCATCATAGATGTACAGTGCTAACAACAAAACAGATGTAAACCCCAACACTAACCCAAAAAGGTTAATAAAAGTATAGCGTTTATTAGCTGTTACGTTTCGCCAAGCGATTTTTAAGTGAGTTAAAAACATTATTCTTTTTTATTAGGGTTTTTTATTAAGAATCGGAATTGATTTTCGTTTCTTGTTCAAATGGAATTTCCGTTTATCTTTTATAAGCTTAATGAGATTCTGAAACAAGTTCAGAATGACGTAACGTAGATGAACTTTAATACATGGAAAATATCATATCAACGGACTTCGACTATCGCTCAGCCCTCGATATTTTCTATAATCTATATTCTTTCCCCTATTCTCTAATTAGTAAAATATGCATAGTTTAAGAAGCATACTGATTGCTGGTTTCTGTAACAATTTGTCCATCAAAAAGATTAATCACTCGGTGGGCATAATTCGCATCACGGTCTGAGTGTGTTACCATTACAATGGTTGTTCCCTCTTTGTTTAATTCGGTAAGTAAATTCATGACTTCAATACCATTTTTAGAATCTAAGTTTCCTGTAGGTTCATCGGCAAGAATCAACTTTGGGTTTGTAATTACGGCTCTAGCAATAGCTACACGTTGTTGCTGCCCACCCGAAAGTTGGTTGGGAAAATGCGCTTCGCGATGTGCAATTTTCATACGCTCTAGAAGCGCTAAGACTCTTGCTTTTCGTTCCTTTTTAGGGACTTTCAAATAAATTAAGGGCAGCTCCACATTTTCGTATACGGTAAGCTCATCAATTAAATTAAAACTTTGAAATACAAATCCTATATTTCCTTTTCT
>JAHDEF010000077.1 GCA_020628975.1 Aquimarina sp.
ATAATCCCTTAGACAATAAATAATCCCCAATTAGTACTGCTATTTTATTTTTCCATAACGCATTTATTGAAAAAAAACCGCGACGCATATTTGAATCGTCTACTACATCATCATGAACCAATGTTGCTGTATGAATCAGCTCAATTACCGATGCCCCCCTAAAGGTACGTTCGTTGGTTTCGTGAGTTTCTGATAGCATTTTAGCTACGAGAAAAATAAACATCGGACGCATTTGTTTCCCTTTGCGCTTTACAATATAATGTGTAATTCTGTTCAACAAAGCCACCTTGGAATCCATAGACTGGGTAAACTTTCTTTCGAAAGTGTCCATTTCTTGCTTGATTGGTGCTTTTATTTGCTCTACAACCTTCAATATTGAAGAAAATTAAGGATCATTTATGGATACGAAGATAGGTGTTTTCCATATTTTGACTACTTCTTAACGTCAATTTATATCTCGTTACATTACTCATTTTTTCTTTAAATCTATATTCTATAGAGAAAAATCACTGTTCTAAGAATCGAAAAATAAGCTTACAGAAAAACGCTGTACGATTTTTCTTATCTACATAATACTTATAGGAATTAATAGTTTAACAGTACGATAACCCAACTCCTATATTAATCATGAAAAGAGGCTACTTTATTCTATGTTTTTTTATGACTTTCATATGTTTTTCTCAAACGGTGGAAGGTGAATTAAAAAAATGGCATAAAATTACAATCAGTGCAGCATTGGCGGATAATAATTTACAAGAAAACACAGTTACATTTAAAAATTATAGAATGGATGTTGTTTTCAGTCATTCTAACGGAAGTAACCTAAGAATACCTGGTTTTTTTGCTGCTGATGGCAATGCCGCCAATTCTAGTGCTACAAACGGAACCATTTTTAAAGCTTATTTTAGGCCTGATGCTATTGGGGTCTGGAATTATACCATTAATTTTTACGAAGGTACTGATGTAGCCCTAATGGAAGTAAGCGATCTACCTTCTCCAACAAAAACGCTTCAAGGTTCTTTAACGATTACTGCTTCCGACAAGAATGCACCTGATTTAAGAGCTTTAGGGAGAATTCATTACCAAACTAATGGCACCGATGCTGCCAGACGCTATTTAAAATACAGCGAAACAGGTAAACACTTATTGAAATTTGGTCCCGATTCCCCCGAAAACTTTTTAAACTATGAAGACTTTGATCGTGATGCTAATTTCAACGACTGCGGAAACAAATGTTTCAACCACCAATACAATGACCATGCTAGTGATTTTAACATTGGTGACCCTGTTTGGAAAACGAATAAAGGACAAAACATCTTAGGTTCTATCAATTATCTGGCTGAGCAAGCACAAGTGAATTCGTTGTCGATGTCCTTATATGGTGGCGATGATGTCAATGTTTATCCATGGACTACCGTAAACGCAAAGTTCACTTATGATGTATCAAAATTAGCGCAGTGGGAAATTGTGTTAAACCATGCGGAACATAAAGGCTTATTATTACATTTTAAATTAGCGGAATCGGAAAACTGGAATCGACTCAACACCAATGAAATCAAAGTTTACTACCGTGAAATGGTGGCTAGATTTGGACATCATTTAGGGGTCGAGTGGAACATCGCTGAAGAATATGGGGCAAGATTTACTGGTAATATTAGTGCTGGCGTAAATACAAAAGTGAATATTTTAGAACAAATAGATCCTTGGCAAAATCATCGAGTGATTCATACAAGACCTGAAAACAGTGCTAAAAAGTTATATGACGATGTATTAGCGATTGACGTAAAACTGACTGGTGCTTCTATGCAAAATGAACAAGCCAATAATTACGAAGAAGTCTTCAGTCGCACCTTAGAATTGATAAACAAATCAAAAGCAAACAATACCCCATGGGTAGTTGCCTCTGATGAGCAAGCACCTGCAAATCGAGGTTTATTCAATTCACAAGATCCATCAACTGGGGCTGTGAGCGAGCAAGCTAGAAAATTTGTTTTATGGGGGAATTTAATTGCAGGTGGTGCTGGTGTTATGTGGTATGGTGGTGCCAATGGTGATTTTAGAACAGAAAACATGGCACGTTTCGATCAATTACATGCTTGGTGCAAATATGCAATTGTTGACTTTTTCGAAATGAATACTATCCCCTTTTGGGAAATGGAAAGCAATAATAGCTTAGTAACAGGTACTACTAATCGCTGTTTAGCTAAAATCAACGAACACTACGTGGTCTATTTAGCCAATGGCGGAAGTACTACTATTGATCTAAGGAATACCACAGGTAGTTTTCAAGTACATTGGTTTAACCCACGAACAGGTGGCAATTTAATTTCTGGAATAACAATTAACGATAATGCTCAAACTTCTATTGGTAACCCTCCATCAAACACTACAAATGATTGGGTAGCTTATATCACTAGAACTGATGATTCAACTGGAGAAAACCCAATAGAAGAACCCGATGAAAATTGTGATGAAACTATATTTATGGAAGAAAACGGAGTCGTTGCTGTAGAAGCCGAAAGTTTTGTTTCGCAATCAAAAACCTCTAAAAGAGAATGGTTTGTAATCGATGCTACTACTACAGGAACTCCTACCCCAGACCCTGATGGTAAACACCACGAAATAGCTAGTGACAATGCCTACATCGAAATTTTACCCGACACTCGAGTTACACATGGTGACCCTTTAATCGGCGGAGAAAATTTCACCAACACACCTGGTCAAGCTGCCGTGGTAGATTACAAAATTAATTTTGCTACTCCTGGAAAATATTTTGTTTGGGTACGCGCCTATTCTACCGGCACTGAAGATAATGGTGTGCATGTAGGTATCGATGGTACTTGGCCTGCATCTGGTCAGCGTATGCAATGGTGCGGGGGCAAAAACGCATGGACTTGGGAAAGTAAACAGCGTACACAAGCAGAACATTGCGGTGTACCAGAATTAATTTATTTAAATGTTCCTACAGCTGGTGAACATATTATTTCGTTTTCAATGCGTGAAGATGGTTTTGAAATGGATAAGTTTGTATTAACACAAACCTTTACAAAGCCTAATGCACAAGGACCCGACGCAATAGTTGCTGATTGTAATACTACCCCAACAGATCCTCCAACAAACAATAATAGTATACTAAGCTCTATTCAAGATGCCTATCGCGATAACAACACTACTTTAAATAATGAGCTTTTAAGAATAGAAAAAGATAGAAGAATTGGATACCTGAAATTTGAACACGAAAGCTTTACTACAACTAGTGCAAAACTTACACTAACTGTTTCTGGTGATAATGGCGGTGGAACTTTTAAAATTTACCAGACCACAAATACGGATTGGACAGAAACTAATTTAACAAATACAAATTTACCAACCGAAACTGTAGAAGTAGGTTCATTCAATGGATTTTATGATATTGGGAGCATTATAGAAGTGACCTTGCAAAATGTGGACTTTAGTGGCGAAAACACTTCATTTGTCATTAAGCAAACAGATGGAACGAATGATATCGCTTTTGCCTCAGATGAAAATACTACAACAGCTGGTCCAAAATTAGAAATCCAAGGGAATTCACTTAGTAATAATCGATTTGAAAGTATTGCTACAGCTAATGAATTAATTATTTATCCAAACCCCACAAAAGGAAAAGCGACTTTACAATTACAAGAATATCTTAATATAGATGCCTTTTATCTATATGATTTTTCAGGTAAGCAAGTTCAAAAGCTCGAGATCATTGATAATGAAATTGATGTGTCTGGTTTACCGAGCAATATGTATTTTTTAGAATGTTTGGTAAGTAATACGCTAACAGGAAATAAAAATGCAATTCTTACTAAATTAGTCAAATTATAAAACACTTAACGGATATCTATAATTGATAATACCCCGAACAGTTTCGTCGTTTCTTGTTTTAAAAAGAAATCTCAAACAACTGATTTTTAATACTTTTTTGACCCCTACTTTATATCAGGATCAAATGGTTTTTCATAATAGAGTTTACCGATATTCAAATAATATTATAATCTCGAATTATATTTTTTCAAATCCTGCAAGGTCTTTTGACCTTGTAGGTATATTCTCCAATCATCCAAAACACCTAGCAGGTTTACAAAGCCTGGTAGGAGTAACCCTATTCTACAAAATATAAGGTTGAAATTCATTAAAAATTCTGCATCTAAGAGAATTTTTGACTAGCTATTAATACGTTCTACAAATAAAAACTCTTATATCTTCTATCATAAAAACTTCTATATAATTCACTATTAAATCAACTAAAATTAATTTAACGACTCAATTACGACGTAATACATTATTTTTATAACAAAATAAAGCATCTTATATATTCGCATTCTTTAGAAATTTGTAAAAGATAAATAGTTGTTATTGGTTATTCGATCATATACAACAAGATAAAGAAAAGGCTTAAGGTTTTAGATAATGAATAAAAGTGCACTACCCGATCCGTTTAAAGAGGCGCGAATAGAAAAAGGCTTTGGTCAAATGAATGACCAAAATGATCCTGTAAAAATACTTTTAAGACTAAAAGATGTTCGTAAATCGGCAAAAAACTGGAAAACCTTTCAATCTGGTGGTGATGAAGTAGGTAGAATTGTAGTGCCTTCGGAAGTACATATTCGAGAGACGCGACAAATTCCTTTCGAAGTTGACCCACCACAGCACGCTAGTTATAGAAACATAGTAGAACCGTGGTTTAAAAGACCTTTAGAAGCTACTTACCAAGAAAAATTAAAAGCTATTGTAGCAACCGTTATCGACGAAGCTTTAGCTAAAGAAACAGTTGAGGTTGTTGAAGATTTTTCTTTAGTAATACAATCTCGGGCTTTGACGGTGCTTTTAAATACCCCTTTTGAAACTTCAAAAACTTGGATTGATTGGGGAACTCATGTATTTAGAAGTGAAGACACAGCTTTAGATGGCGATAAAGCAACTATTCTTTACGACTATATTGACAAAGAAATCGATCGTGCTATTCAAAATCCTACTGATGACCTGTATTCTAAACTTTTAGCTTCAGAGATTGAGGGTAGAAAATTAACTAAGGAAGAGGTAAAAGGGGTTATGATTTTGACTTTTGCAGGAGGTCGAGATACGGTAATCAACACAATTACCAATGCGATTGCTTACTTTGCTGAACATCCTGAATCATTAGCACGAATAAAAAATGAACCCGAAATTTTAAACCAAGCTATCGAAGAATTAATTCGATATTTTGCTCCGTTAACGCATATGGGACGTGTTGTAACCACCGACACCGAAGTCTGTGAGCACGCCACTAAGGCACAATCCCGAATTTCATTATGCTGGGCTTCTGCCAATAGAGATGAAAAAACTTTCGAAAAACCTAATGAAGTGGTTATCGATCGAAAAATCAATCCTCATGTTAGTTTTGGCTTTGGAACACATAATTGTTTGGGGGCAACGCATGCAAGAACTTTATTAAAAGTGATTATCACTACGCTTGTTTCTAAAGTTTCTTCTATTGAAATATTAGAGCATACCGACAATATTGAAGACTTAGATCAATTTAAACGAAAAGTAGGCTTTCACAAATTAAAAGTAAAATTCAACGCTTAATAATTTAGAAAAAAGATATTGTAAGTAATAATAGACTTAAACCATCCTAAACTTGTTTCAAGATCTCATTAAGCATATAAAAATCAATAGAATGAGATTTTTGATCAAATAAGGGAAATACGAGCTTTATGTAATGCTACTACTTATAGAAATACCTCAACTAATAAAAATTTAACAACATATATACTCATGGCAAAAATAACTTTTATAACTCCTGATAATGAATCTGTAACGCTAGAGGCTACTTCTGGATCGGTTATGGAATTGGCTGTACAAAATGGCGTTAAAGGAATCGATGGCGATTGCGGTGGTGTTTGCTCGTGTGCAACTTGCCATGTGCATGTAGCAGAAAAAGACTTTCCTTTGGTTGGTGAACCTAGTGAAATCGAAGCTGATATGTTAGAACTTGAGGACGAAGTAAGTGAATTTAGTCGCCTTTGTTGTCAAATAAAAGTAAGTGACGCTATTGATGGAATTACGCTGAAGGTAGTTGAAGAGTAAACTTCCTTTGAATATTAAAACTTTGGCAGAACTAACAAAATACAATCAATTGTATTAGTATTATATTACATAGCTTAAAGTTCGTTTATCACTAAAATAGTTTTCGCTCAAATCTCAAAAAAATGTCTACAGATAAAATTTGTGTAATTATTGGTGCCAGTCATGCTGGAGTAAACTTAGCTTTTTCCTTACGGAAGGAAGGATGGGAAGGTGCTATTCATTTATTTGATAGTGACCCCGTGCTACCCTATCATCGCCCGCCTTTATCGAAAGCTTACTTAACCAGCAATGATCCGATAGAACAAAATGCACTTAAAGCTGCTTCAACTTACAAAAATGAACATATAGATCTGCATTTGGGCGTTAAAGTAATCGCAATTGACAATACTATCCGAACAGTTTCGCTAGATAACGGAACTACTCAAAAATACGATAACTTAGTATTTGCTACAGGAGCTAGCCCTATAATTCCTCCAATTCCTGGAATTGAAACTGCGACTAACACATACCCACTACGCACCGCCGCTGATGTTTTACATATAAAAAATACGATAAATACAAGTTCAAAAAAACGTGTAGTAATTATCGGTGCTGGCTATATTGGCTTAGAAACCGCTGCTTCTTTAAAAAAACTTGATGCATCGGTTACTGTTTTAGAACGTGAAGAACGCATTTTACAACGGGTTACTTCACCAACTATGTCTCAATTTTTTCTTGATCTTCACACTAGCAATGACGTGTCTGTTTTTACTTCTAAAAACGTGGTCACTATCGAATCACTAAAAGAAAATGATATAATCAGCAATATTGTTAAATGTTCAGATGGAACTTTATATCCTGCTGATGTAATTATAGTAGGTGTTGGTGTGCGTGTGAATACGGAATTAGCCGCTTCAATAGGTGTTGAAATTGAAAATGGCATTAAGGTTACTGAAACCACCGCTACCAATATCGATCGAGTATATGCTATTGGTGATTGTTCATTTCACCATAATCCAAGATACGGTCGATTTATTCGCTTAGAATCGGTTCAAAATGCTGTCGATCAAGCAAAAGTAACCGCAGCCGCTATATGCGAAAAAGAAACAAAATACGATACGGTACCTTGGTTTTGGTCTGATCAATACGATATTAAATTGCAAATGGTAGGACTTTCTGATGGTTACGATGACATCGTAATACGACATGAAGAAGAAAGTGAATCAAACAATAAATTTTCTGTTTGGTATTTTAAAGGAAGCGAACTATTGGCTGTAGATGCGGTTAATAATGCCAAAGCATATGTAATTGGCACAAAATTTATAAAAAAACCAACTTTAATAGATAAAATAAAACTTGGCGATTCGGCCATAGCACTTAAACCAGCAAATCTTTTATTGTAAAAGAGTTCGTTGGATACTTCTTAGGTCGATATGTTCCCTAAATATATTGACCTAAGTAAGTTAATTCCTAAGAATAAAAATATGAAAGCAGTTTTTGAAAAAGTTGACGCTCAAGACGAATCTTCAATCGTTGCATTTCAATATTCAAATGAAAATTTTGATGCTCCGTGGCATTTTCATCCTGAATATGAATTAACTTATATTGTAGAAAGTTCAGGTACTCGATATGTGGGAAACAATATTTCTTCTTACGAAAAAGGAGATTTGGTACTTCTGGGGCCTAACCTACCTCACTGTTGGAAGAATGATCCTAAATCTGAAGAAGCTGCCAAAAGCTTGGTTATACAATGGCCAAAAGAATTACTACATCAAATGCCGGCTTTTAGAAGCATAGAAACGCTTTTAAAAACATCGCAACGTGGTATTCTTTTTAGTGATTTTGATACTAGTGAATTGGTATCGAAAATTGAGAATATCATCCAAGCTAATAGTGTACATCGATTAGTACATCTTTTGGAATTACTAGACACACTTACCAAACACGAAAGTATAGAAACACTTGCTGGTAGCTCCTATAAATTCGATTTATCAAACGATACAAATAGCCGAATTCAAAAAGTAC
>JAHDEF010000078.1 GCA_020628975.1 Aquimarina sp.
TACCATTATGTGCGTACAATTGTAATTTGTAATTTTCAGTTTGAATTAAAATATCATTTTCTTTAGTCAAGTAATTTTTAAAGAAAAAAGGTCCTAGAATAATAGGATCATAAACAGGTTTTTCAAATATTTTAGTAACAGGAAGTGCTGTTTTTTGTATGTTGACTTTTTTGGGGATAGCTACTTGTATGTATGTATAATCTCTATTTTGTTGTATAGAAATTCCTGTCAAAGGATATTTTTCTGCATTAAGCTTTGGTGCTATATTTAAATCTTTAAAAAAAGCAGCGGTGGGCTGAATATTCTTATACGCAGCATTTTGGTTTAAATAATTTCCTAATGCTTGATAAGTAAGTCTTTTTTCGCTTGTGGCATCAGTTTTAAGTAATTCAGAAATAGGTGTTTTTTTTCCTAAAATCAAGAACCCATTTTTTACCATTCCAAAATCTAAAGTATCAGTACCTACTGCAAAAGGAATGTCAAAATTTGAAGTTAAAACAGGTGTTTTTAGCTTTTTTACAGCAGTGCTATCGGTTTCAGCATAACTTTCAAATAATTCTTGAGCATTAAAATCGGGTAACAATTTTACCCCTAAGCACGTATGACTATTTCTTTTTAAAATTCCAATGGCTTGTGATTGCGCTAAAATAGCCGTTTCGTTATTTTCAGTACTGCTAGCACTTGAAAATTCTTCTAAATGAAAACTTTCATCAACAGCTAAAAAATACTTGAAAAAATCTTGATTTCCTTGAGTTTTGAAATAGGGTAAATCTTTTAACCTAGTTGAATAGAAAACAGCGTTGCTAACTACGGCATCGGCTTCAATATTTATATCACCAGCTAGGTGTCCTGTAGCTTCAAATTTATTTTTAAAACCCTTTATAAAAGCTATTGGCTGTATCAACCGATCTAAATTCACGTAATACGAAGCCGTAGCATTTTTATTCCAGCTATTAATAAGTGGCTGATTTTTGAAAGAAATATTCCCAGTAAATTGATCAATACTTGTTTTAAGAATATTTTTATTAGAACTGATTATATAAGAAGTTTCAAATTTCGTAATCCAAAAAGGAATTTCTTTTAATAGTATTTCCTTAATTAGAAAATCCTTATGTTTTTCAGTTTGATTTTCTAAAGATTTTCCTAAATGTTTTTCTTGGGGAATGTTATTGTAGTAAGAAGCAAAAATAGAATCAGTGGTAATAATAGTGCTTTCGTATTTGTTTTTAGCTGTAGGTGAGAAGCATATGGTTACATTTTTGTTTTTTTCGGCTAATTGCTGAAGCACAGGTTGCTTTTCAAAATAAGTTAAAGCTTCATTTTCTGGATTCTCTGTAATTAATTCTAAATTTTCAAGATTGGCTTTTGCCTGCTCCATATTATGGCATTGCAAAATTATAGCAGCATTATTGGGTAGAAAGGCTGCTTTTTTTCTTGAGGTTTGAATTTTATGATCGCAATTTGTGAACAATAAAAAAATCCCAATACAAATTATGCGTGTGTATATTGATTTAAAAAGTAAGCGTAATAAGGGCATTAGTCAATAATTTTTAAGTCTAAAGTATATTGATCGGGTACAAGTTTAAAGCTTTTTCTGTGATAAGGTGAAATACCATGTTCTAAAATAGCTTCACGATGAATTCTTGTAGGATACCCCTTGTTTTTTGTCCATTGATACATCGGATATTCTTCTGCAATTTTTTTCATGTAATCGTCTCGGTAGGTTTTTGCAAGAATAGAAGCAGCAGCTATATTCATATATTTTCCATCTCCTTTAACGATGCATTCATGTGGAATATTTTCAATAGCTTTAAATTTATTACCATCCACTAAAATAAATTCAGGGATAGGCTGCAATTTCAAAATTGAACGCCGCATAGCAGCTATTGCCGCATGTAAAATGTTCAATTTTTCAATTTCATCCATAAAGACATGAGTAACTTTGTAGCTAATGGCTTCTTTTTCAATAATAATTCGGAGTTGATCCCGTTGCTTTTCCGATAATTTTTTCGAATCGTTCAATAATTCACAGCTGAAATCGTTAGGTACCAATACAGCAGCAGCTGTAACAGGGCCTGCAAGGCAACCACGTCCAGCTTCATCGGTACCGCACTCTAATAAATGGGTGTTTTTTTTTAGTTCGAGCATAAAAAGTGCTACGTTTAGCTAATAAATGAGTATTACTAAGTAATATTGCATTGAAATTCAAAAATAGGGTATTTTGTACAGCTTTAAAGAACCTTTAAAGTTCATAAATACAAAATAATTGTACCCATAAGAAACGAAACTGCTTATATGAGTAAGTTGCTAAGACGGAAATATCTTTTTATTGTAATACTAAGCGGTATTTGTTCGCTTACGGCAATTTTTGGACAAGAAGTCCCAGAAGATACAGGCAATGAATCAACCGATTCAAAACGTGTGTTTTCTGGTAAAAAAAATACGATAGAGCGTGCACCGATTGAATGGTATAAAATCATTTCTGCAGAACGTGATACCACTTATTTAGATACAACTCTTAGTATAAAAAAACACTATAAGTTCAATTACTTGCGTAAAGACAATTTTGAGCTTCAACATTTTGTTAATACAGGTAGGCCTTATTTAGAATTAGCCAAACAGTCTTTTCATTTCGATCCTTTACCGCACTTTGGTGCTAAAACTAGGCATATAGGCTATTGGGAAAAACAAGACATTAATTATTACCAAACACCGACACCATTAACGGATTTATTTTATCGTTCGGCATTTGAACAAGGGCAACATTTGGATGCTTTTATTACTACTAATACTTCTCCAAATATAAATTTATCTATCGCTTATAAAGGAGAACGATCTTTAGGGAAGTTTAGAAACCAATTAACGAGTACTAAGAGTTTTAGGGGGACATTAAGTTACCAGCATCCTAGTCAAAAATATGTGGCAAATCTTCATTTTACAGACCAACGTATTTTAAATGAAGAAAATGGTGGCCTAACCGATGTTAGTATTGCTCAATTTGCAGGAGGAGACCCTGAATTTGATGATCGAGGGACATTGAACGTGAATTTTGAGAATGCCGAAAATATGTTAGATGGTAAGCGTTTTTACATCGATCACCAATACCGTATTCGTGTTAAAGATAGTGTAAGCTCTAATCAATTTGCCGTAGGGCACATTTTCACAAGAGAAATTAAAGAATTTACATTTGACCAAAGTCAAGCTACCATCGACTTTTTTGGTCAAGCTCAAAACCCTAATTCATTTAGAGATAAACGTGAGTTGACTTCTTTTTCAAATAGTGTATACGTAGAATTAAACAACAACTATTTAGGGAAGCTAAAAGCTTTTATAAAGCATTCCGATTTTAATTACGGTTACAACAGCGTGTTTATCAGAAGAGAAGCCGATCGTTTTGGAAATACTGTTATTTCTCCAAGAATAGACGGTGAAATTATTTCATTCGGGGGGAATTACAGCAATACTTACAAAGGTTTTAAGTTGAAAGGAGAATTGGAATCTAGTATTTCAGGTGAATTCAATAACCAAAAACTAAAGGGTACCGCTGGTTATAAAATTAATGATATTTGGAATTTTGATTTTTCGTACGAGCTTACTTCTGAAGCTCCAGGCTTTAATTACCAGTTACACCAAAGTAATTATACGGAATATAATTGGGCAACTGATTTTGAAAATCAAGTAAATAATACGTTCTCAGTTCGTTTAAAAGGAAAACGATTGGTCGACCTTAGTTTAGACTACAGCATATTAAGTAACTACTTATTTTTTGATAGAAGAGCGGTAGAAGTACCATCAACTTCCATAATTACTACCGAACCTGAAACTACTTTTGTTTCAACTCCCAATCAATTAAATGATCCCTTACAGATATTAAAAATAAAAGCAGGAAATACGTTACGATTCAGGAAATTTAGTTTAGATAATACGCTAATGATACAAAGTGTAAGTGGTCAGGAAACCGCAGCTTACAATGTGCCTAGTTTGGTGACTAGAAATAGCTTGTTTTTTAGTAGTGACGTATTTAAAAAAGCCATGTATTTACAAACAGGTTTTACATTTAAATATTATTCGAAATACAATGCCGATGGTTACGATCCGCTATTAAGCGAATTTTATGTGCAAAATGAAGCAGAATTTGGCGGAGTACCGTTTTTAGATTTCTTTTTAAATGCTAAAGTACGACAGACAAGAATCTTTTTTAAGCTAGAAAATTTTCAAAATATTTTTGAAACCAACGATGAATTTTTAACCGTGGGGCACCCTACTCGTGATTTTATTGTGCGATTTGGTTTGGTGTGGAATTTCTTTTTGTAATTACTACGTAAACAACTCAAATTTATAATTCGTTGCCACTTTAGTTGTTCAATTAAATGTTTACCACGAACTTTGGCAGCACTTTTATAAAGTATATGGAAATAAATTTTGATAAAAATAACGACGGATTAGTTCCTGCAATTATACAAGACGCTTCTACAAGCAAAGTACTCATGCTTGGGTATATGAATGAAGAAGCTTACCAAAAAACGATAAGCACTAATAAAGTGACGTTTTATAGCCGAACCAAAAAACGTTTATGGACTAAAGGAGAAGAAAGCGGTCATTTTCTAAATCTAGTCGCTATTAAAAATGATTGTGATAAAGACACTTTGCTTATAAGTGTAAACCCTGTTGGCCCAACTTGTCATACAGGTTCAGATACTTGTTGGAACGATACAAATACCACAAACTTTGGTTTTATTTCTACTTTAGAAGATGTAATTACCGATCGTATTGAAAATGCAGATACCACAAAAAGTTATGTAGCTTATTTATTACAGAAAGGTATTAATAAAGTGGCTCAAAAAGTGGGTGAAGAAGCGGTAGAAGTAGTCATTGAAGCAAAAGATGATAACGACGATTTGTTTTTAAGTGAAAGCGCCGATTTACTTTTTCATTATTTGATTTTACTACAAGCAAAAGGCTTTAAATTAAATGATATTGCTGAGGAGCTGAAAAAGCGCCATAAGTAAGTCATTTTTTCAATTGATAAATAAATAATCAAGAGGCTGTCTAAAAAGCTAAAATCCTCTAAACGAACATTGAGCGAAGCCGAAATGTGGTTTGATTATCAGCTCATCTACAGGCTTCGACTAACGCTCAGCCTTCGTTTATGATACTTTTTAGACAGCCTCTTGATAGTTTTAAGTCATTGATTATTTCATATTCCCCAGTTATTTAGTGTAAATATTTAAGGTAGCTTCATCAGGAAATTCATTTGATACTACCAACAAAGTTTTTCCATTCGGGTTATCAGCAGCATCAATAATTAGTAACCCTTCAGGAGAAGTATTTCTTAAACGCTGTATAAAAACAGGGTTGAATACATCCGTAATATTATAAACTAAAACATCGCCACTTCTTTCTAATCTAACAATGGCATATGCAGTGTCATTAACGGTAAAGGTAGCTGATTTTAGCGCTAAAAATAGCATTACATATTGTTATATAAAGACTCGCATTTTTACGATATTTGCAGCTGCGTTAGGGATTGAAGCGGCATCCTTTTTTGTTTTTTGGTGGCTAAGCGAAGTCGAAGCCCCGAAAAACAAAAAAGATATAGCGTAAAGCCCGACCCGATAGGGTAACGCCCAAACAATAATTCAACAAAATATTATGTCAGACGATAAGAAGATTATCTTTTCAATGTCAGGAGTTACGAAGACGTTTAAAGATTCGAATACTCCCGTTTTAAAAAATATTTATTTAAGTTTTTTCTATGGGGCGAAGATTGGTATTCTTGGACTTAATGGTTCGGGTAAATCGACTTTGCTAAAAATTATAGCAGGTGCTGATACCAACTATCAAGGTGATGTTGTTTTTTCACAAGGGTATTCGGTAGGTTACTTGGAACAAGAACCCAAACTCGATGATGAAAAAACCGTGTTAGATGTGGTGAAAGAAGGGGCTGCTGAAACTGTTGCTATACTTGAAGAATACAATAAAATTAATGATCAGTTTGGTTTAGAAGAAGTATATAGTGATCCTGATAAAATGGAGAAGCTAATGGCGCGACAAGCAGAACTTCAAGATGAAATTGATGCTAGAAATGCTTGGGAGTTAGATACCAAATTAGAAATCGCTATGGATGCATTACGTACTCCTGAAGGTGATAAAAAAATTGGGGTACTATCAGGAGGAGAACGTCGCCGAGTAGCTTTATGTCGTTTATTATTGCAAGAACCTGATGTATTATTATTAGATGAGCCTACTAACCACTTAGATGCGGAATCGGTACATTGGTTAGAACATCATTTGGCACAATACAAAGGAACAGTAATTGCCGTAACGCATGACCGTTATTTCTTAGACAATATTGCAGGTTGGATTTTAGAATTGGATAGAGGAGAAGGAATACCTTGGAAAGGAAATTATTCTTCTTGGTTAGATCAAAAGTCGAAACGTATGGCTCAGGAGTCTAAAACAGCTTCTAAACGTCAAAAAACCTTGGAACGCGAGTTAGAATGGGTGCGTCAAGGAGCTAAAGGGCGTCAAACAAAGCAGAAAGCGCGTTTGAAGAACTACGATAAGTTGATGAGTCAAGACCAAAAACAGGTGGATGAAAAATTAGAGATTTTTATTCCGAATGGAGATCGTCTTGGGACAAATGTTATTGAAGCTACAGGAGTAAGTAAAGCTTTTGATGATAAATTATTATATGAAGATTTAAATTTTAACCTTCCACAAGCAGGTATCGTTGGAATTATCGGGCCTAATGGTGCTGGTAAAACAACTATTTTCCGTATGATTATGGGAGAAGAACAGCCTGATAAGGGAAGCTTTTCAGTGGGTGATACGGCTAAGATTGCTTATGTAGATCAGAGCCACTCTAATATTGATCCTGAAAAAACGATTTGGCAGAATTTCTCTGACGAGCAGGAATTAATTATGATGGGAGGTCGCCAAGTAAATTCGAGAGCGTACTTAAGTCGTTTTAATTTTAGTGGAAGCGAACAAAACAAAAAAGTTTCTACACTTTCAGGAGGGCAACGTAACCGTTTGCATTTGGCAATGACGCTAAAAGAAGAAGGTAACGTGTTATTACTCGATGAGCCAACAAATGATTTAGATGTAAATACGCTTCGAGCTTTAGAGGAAGGTTTAGAAAATTTTGCAGGTTGTGCTGTAGTAATTAGTCACGACCGTTGGTTTTTAGATCGTATTTGTACGCATATTCTAGCTTTCGAAGGTGATTCACAAGTGTATTTCTTTGAAGGTTCTTTCTCTGATTACGAAGAAAATAAGAAAAAACGTCTTGGAGGTGATTTAATGCCTAAGCGTATTAAGTATAAGAAGTTGGTTAGATAGTTTTTTATACGAAGGCTGAGCGAAGTCGAAGTCTGTTGGTTCACTGTAAAACCACATTTCGGCTCCGCTCAATGTTCGCAACTACTATAAACGATTCTATGAAAGTCTATTTCGATAACGCGGCTACTACGGCCATGCGGCCTGAAGTTATACAAAGTATGGTAGAAGTGATGGAAAATACTTTTGCTAATGCTTCAGCTACTTATGCTTTGGGTAGAAGTGCTAAAGCAATATTAGAAACTTCAAGAAAGAAAGTAGCTAAGCATTTTGGCGTACATGATAGCGAAATAACGTTTACTTCAGGTGGAACTGAGTCCAATAATTTAATTTTACAAGGTGCTGTTCGTGATTTAGGTGTAAAGCATATTATAACCACAAAAATTGAACATCATGCGGTGATAAAAACAGTCGATTATTTAGTTACTAACTTTAATATCTCGGTTCATTATTTACCTATTTTGGCTGACGGTACTATTGATTATTTAGAGTTAGAGCAATTATTAAATACGTTAGAAGAAAAGGTATTAGTTTCACTAATGCACATAAATAATGAAACAGGAATAATATTAGACCTAAAAAAAGTAGGTGAGTTGTGTGACGTAAATGAAGCTTTATTTCACTCTGATACCGTACAAACAATAGGGCATTATAACCTTAATTTTAAAGACGCCAAATTGCATTTTGCTACTGCAAGTGCGCATAAATTTTATGGACCTAAGGGTATCGGCTTTGCATATATTCATAAAAATTG
>JAHDEF010000079.1 GCA_020628975.1 Aquimarina sp.
TTTCATACACTTGTTGAGTTGGCTTGTTGGGATACTGAAAAGAAGTGTAGTGATGTTTGGGACGATTACTTAAACACATTTCCTACCATATTAGAAAAATTACAGTTAGATGCGCAAGCTTTTCTAGATAGTGACCCTGCGGCAAATTCTATTGAAGAAATTTATTTGGCTTACCCAGGGTTTTATGCTATTGCCGTTTATCGATTTAGTCATGAATTGTATAAAAAAGGATTTCCTTTAGTCCCCCGTTTAATGACTGAATTTGCACATCGTCAAACGGGTACCGAAATTAATTCAGGGGCACAGATTGGTGATTCTTTTTTTATAGATCACGCTACAGGAACCATCATTGGCGAAACGGTTATTATAAAAAATAATGTAAAAATCTACCAAGGGGTAACACTCGGGGCTAAGTATGTTACTAGAGATTTAAAAGGATCAAAAAGGCATCCAACGGTAGAAGATAATGCGATTATTTATGCTAATGCGACCATATTAGGGGGCGATACTGTAATTGGTGCCAATAGCATTATTGGAGGGAATGTTTGGTTAACAAAATCAGTCCCACCAAATTCAATCATTTCGAATACAAAAGAAGTTAAAGTACGTACGAATGGGAAATAGTATATTAGACTTAATTGGGAATACCCCGTTAGTGGAGGCTAAAAATGTAATCAAAAACCCTAACATCAAATTGTTTTTGAAATTAGAGGGAAATAATCCTGGCGGTAGTGTTAAAGATCGTGCGGCTTATAACATGATTAAGTCAGCTTTAGATAGAGGTGATATTGATCACAATACGCAACTGATTGAAGCTACAAGCGGAAATACAGGAATAGCATTGGCAATGATTGCGGGTTTATTTAATTTGAATATTGAACTAGTAATGCCTGAAAATGCTACTAAAGAACGTGTACAAACCATGCGAGCTTATGGAGCCAAAGTAACCTTAACTTCAAAAGATGTAGGGATAGAAGGAGCTCGTGATTATGCAGAGTCTAAAGTTAATGATGAAGGTTTTGTGATGTTAAACCAATTTGGAAATGATGATAACTGGAAAGCCCATTATAAAACTACGGGGCCTGAAATTTGGCGAGATACCGATGGCGAAGTAACGCATTTTGTTTCCGCAATGGGTACTACGGGGACTATTATGGGGACTTCTACTTTTTTAAAAGAGAAAAATAAAAATATTCAAATTGTAGGGGCACAGCCTACTGACGGTTCTAGTATCCCTGGAATTCGTAAATGGCCTGTGGAATATTTACCCAAAATTTTTAATCCTTCAAAAGTAGATCAAGTAATTGAAGTAAGCCAAGAAGAAGCAACCATTATGGCAAAACGATTGGCGAAAGAAGAAGGAGTGTTTTCTGGAATGAGTAGTGGAGGGTCAGTTTGTGCTGCTTTGAAATTAGCTGAAACTATTGAAAGAGGAGTAGTCGTAGCCATTATTTGTGATCGTGGAGATCGTTATTTGTCTTCGGATTTGTTTGAGTAAAAGTATAAAGTAGATAGTATTAAGTATTAAGAAGTCTTTTATATAAGAGATGATTAGTTAATTATAAATTAAATTTTAAGACTACAATTCTTTATACTTGATACTCTTATCTTGATACTTAATAACATATAGCTCTTGAACCCTGTTGAAGCATACATATTAAAACAACCTAAGAGTAACCAAGAAATAATGTCGTTTTGCCATGATATTTTGGTGAACCAATTGGGATTTAGTGCTGCTATTAAATGGGGGCTTCCTTATTATACCGGTAATAAAGGAGCTGTCTACTTTAATCGCGATAAAAATGGAGAGGGCGTCCATATTTGCTTTATGAGGGGAAAAAAACTCTCTAATTTCGACGGGTTGTTACAATGGCACGGAAGAAAGCTAGTAGTAAGTTATCTCGCAACATCTTTAGAAACAATCCCCGAATCTTTAATACAACATTTTGAAGAAGCGTTAGAGGTGGATAAGAAAAGTGTTAAAATTTGATGTAAGCTTAGCTTTTTTTATCCACTTAATAAGCATTCACTAAACGATTTTACCTAGTATCTTATCCATTACCCAACTCGTATGTGTAGCAGTTTTACCATTTGAGGGGTGTACAACATTTTCATCGATCAATTGTTTCTTCATGTTTTCAACATGATGCAATTGTATGTTTGGAGGATTTTCGATAAATAGCTCTTGCCTGTTATCTAAGGTCTCTAAAATGAGCGGTTCTTCAGCAAAAACGGCACAACTGATTTTTCCTTTACTACCTATAATTTCTAAGCGATCTTCTCGCTTGTAATGTCCAAAATTCCAACTTCCAACGCCTGTAATTCCATTTTTATGTATCCAACAAGCAGCAATAGCATCTTTAGCTTTATAAAGTTTTTGTTGATTTGTACTAGTACCTTTGACCTCTTTTATATTTCCTAATAAATAAATAATTAAATCAATACCGTGACTAGCTAAATCATCGAAATAGCCACCAGGTGCTATTGAACAATCAGTTCGCCAATTGTAAGTTCTTGATATATCTAAATCGTTTGGAGCTTTAGTAAGCTGCCAATTAACATGCCTAATTGTTCCGATGTGTTGATTTTCTAGCCAAGTTTTTATTTGCTTGAAACGCGGAAGAGAGCGCCTGTAATAAGCCACAAAAAGCGGGATGTTTTTTTGGAAAAACACCTGTTCTATTTTAAGGGAATCATTATAATTAGGGGCTAAAGGTTTTTCAATGCAACAAGGCTTCCCAGCTTCGGCAACTTTTAAAGCGTATGCTAAATGACTATCTGGGGGAGTGGCTATATAAACCGCATCAATGTCGGGGTCATTAATTAACGCATCAGCGTCGGTATAATATTTCTTAATCTGATGCCTTTTAGCGTAATCTTTTAGTTTTTCGAGATCACGTCTCATTACGGCATTTATTTCAAAACCGTCAACTAATTTGTATGCAGGAGCACTTTTAAGTTCTGTAACATTTCCGCAGCCAATCATTCCCCAGCGAAATGTAGTTTTATTTTTAGATTTCGAAATCATAAAATTTTTTCAGTTAATTGAATCATTGTAATCAATAATTGGTGATGTGTTCAATTTACCATTAAATATAATAGTTTTGTAAGCCTATGGAATGGAAAGATCTTTTGTTGATTTTAGTGGGTAGCATTACAGGGTTTATAAACACGGTAGCCGGTGGCGGTACTGTAATTATTATGCCTTTTTTGATTCTTTTTATGGGGCTTCCACCAAGTGTTGCCAATGGAACGAATCGCATAGGAGTTTTTACTCAAACTATTTTTTCGGCATGGGGATTCAAAAGCAAAGGGCAAACCCCTTTCGTACTAGGAGTAAAAAAATCAATTTTGTTAGGCTTAATCGCTTTTGCAGGAGCCTTAATAGGCTCTAAGTTAGCCATTGAAATCCCCGATCGATTATACAATCGCATTCTTTCAATTGTTATGGTGTTGGTATTAGTTTTAACCTTGTGGAAGCCCAAAGCGCCTCAAGCATTTTTAGAAAATCAACGTAAAGGCTATTTATTAGCCCTTGGGGCATTATTTTTGGTAGGCGCTTATGCAGGTTTCATTCAAGCAGGTACAGGTTTATTGTTGATACTTAGTTTGTCTTATTTCTGTAACTTAACTTTAGTACAATCCAATGCGATAAAAACCCTAATTGTATTCATTTTTTCGATTGGTACCATTGCTATTTTTGCTTTCCACAATAAAATAGATTATTACTATGGACTGTTATTGGGTATTGGAAATGGTATTGGTGGCTGGATTGCGAGTCGATGGTCTGTAAAAAAAGGAGATCGTTTTATTCAGGTTTTTATGATCGTTGCGGTTTGTTTAATGGCTTTTAAATTATGGGTGTTGTAGTTTAATTTCGAATTATGAATTACGAATTTTCAATGGATGAATTGTGAGTAATATTATAAGTAAGTTAGGTTTTGGAGGGGGGTGCCATTGGTGTACCGAAGCGGTATTTCAAGCATTAAAGGGAGTACTAGAAGTCGAGCAAGGTTATATTGCTTCTAATCTTGAAAACGAAACATTTTCCGAAGCTGTGTTAGTTCATTTTTCTTCTGTAGAAATTCCCTTAAAAATCTTAGTAGAAATACATTTACGAACACATAAAAGTACCTCTAATCATTCTTTTAGAAATAAATACCGCTCTGCAATTTATTTTTTTGAAGCGGCTGTAATTGAAGAATTAAAATGTATAATTGACGAATTACAAAGTGAATTTGATAATCCCATAATCACTAAAGTATTACCATTTAAGGAATTTAAGCCTTCACGTGAGGAAATTCAAAATTATTACTTAAAAAATCCTAATAAACCATTTTGCAACACTTATATTTCTCCTAAATTGAAAATGTTAAAAGATCAATTTTTTGAGCATACAAATTCAAAATAGTTCATTTACATTTGTTTTAGTTGAAAAAATATTTTGATGGCTAAACAACGTATTGTAATTATCGGAGCTGGTTTTGCAGGAATTTCTATGGCAAAATCATTTAAAAATAAGAAAGAGGTAGAAGTTTTGGTGTTAGATCAAAATAACTTTCACAATTTTCAACCCTTATTATATCAAATAGCTACGGGAGGGCTTGAGCCTTATAGTATTGCTTATCCAGTTAGAAGAATTCTACGCGGATCGAAAAATATTAGGTTTCGTATGGCAAAAGTTGATGCAATTAACACCACCGATAATTCTCTAGAAACTTCTTTAGGAAATATCAAATACGATCAATTAATTATAGCCACAGGTAGTCAAACTAATTTTTTTAATTTTTCTGAAGAAACAAAAAAACACTTATTATCATTAAAAAGTGTTCCAGAAGCCTTAGATATTAGAAGTTTTATTTTTCAAAATTTAGAGCGTTCGTTGGTCAAATGGGAAGGGGAAACGCTTGACGAAATTATTAGTATTGCTGTAGTAGGGGGCGGCCCTGCGGGTATTGAAGTTGCAGGAGCCTTAGCTGAAATGAAGAAGCATGTAATTCCTAAAGATTTTCCTGATTTGGATGTTTCTAAAATGCAAATTCACCTGTATCAGTCTTCTCCCAGATTATTAAAAACAATGTCAGAAGAAGCTTCTGAAAAAAGCAAAGAATTTTTAGAGGAAATGGGGGTTGAGGTTAAACTCAATGCTAGAGTAACAGGTTACGACGGAGATTTGTTAGAACTAAAAACAGGCGAAACCTTTAAAACAGATACCGTTATTTGGGCAGCAGGAGTTAAAGGAACTTTAATAGAAGGATTACCTAACGAGGCAATTGCCAAAGGCGATCGTATTTTAGTAGATGAGTTTAACAGAGTAAAACACACACAAAACATTTTTGCTATTGGAGATGTGGCTAGCCATGTAACTGAAGAAAACCCCTACGGATTACCCATGTTAGCGCCTGTAGCGCAGCAGCAAGGGGAAACTTTAGCCAAAAATATATTGGCTGTTGCTAAAGGTAAAGCAATGAAACCCTTCGAATATTTTGATAAAGGTTGTATGGCAACTATAGGAAGAAATAAAGCGGTGGTCGATTTGCCTAAATTTAAATTTCAAGGAGCTTTTGCTTGGTATGTATGGATGTTTGTCCATATATTTTCATTAGTAGGGTTTAGAAATAAGTTAGTCGCTATAATTGATTGGATGGCAAATTACTTTACTTACGATCGTCCATTAGGATTAATTATTAGACGTTTTGATAAAAAGTAATTATTTCAAAACCAACACGAGTTTTAATAACGTTTTGTTTAAAAATTATTTTGTTGTAATATTGAAATACCCCTGTGTATTTTAATATTACAACATAATGCTAACTAAAATTTTTGGAAGTGCCGTATTTGGTGTAGATGCTACAACTATCACAGGTAAATATTGATAAAGGCATAGGATATCACTTAGTAGGCTTGCCAGACAATGCAATTCGAGAAAGCTCCTATAGAATTGCGGCTGCACTCAAAAATGTAGGCTATAAATTACCAGGCAAAAAAATTACCATCAATATGGCACCTGCTGATCTTCGTAAAGAAGGTGCCGCGTATGATCTTACCTTAGCTTTAGGGATTTTAGCTTCAAGTTCTCAAATAAAAGCTACCCATATTGGCGATTATATCATAATGGGTGAATTGTCCTTAGATGGAGGGCTTCAACCCATTAAGGGCGTATTACCTATTGCGATTCAAGCACGAAAAGAAGGTTTTAAAGGGTTTATTCTTCCTAAGCAAAATGCCAAAGAAGCGGCAATAGTCGATCAGTTAGAAGTTTATGGAGTAGAAAATATTAGCGAAGTCATTGCCTTTTTTGATAAACAAATTCCTTTAGAAAGAACGATTGTAGATACCCGTGCCGAATTTGAAAAAAATTATAAAAACACAGAATTGGATTTTGCTGATGTAAAAGGACAAGAAAATATAAAGCGTTGTATGGAAATTGCAGCAGCTGGCGGACATAATATTATTTTAGTTGGCCCACCAGGTTCAGGAAAGACGATGTTAGCGAAGAGAATCTCTGGGATATTACCACCTTTATCTCTCCACGAAGCCTTGGAAACTACCAAAATTCATAGTGTTTCAGGCAGACTAAAAGACGATGTAGGTTTACTAACCGAAAGACCTTTTCGAAGTGTGCATCACAGTGCTTCTGAACCTGCGATAATAGGAGGAGGCAGTTACCCACAACCAGGAGAAATATCTTTAGCGCATAATGGAGTACTCTTTTTAGATGAATTACCCGAGTTTAAACGTTCAGTGCTCGAAGTTATGCGTCAACCTTTAGAAGATCGAGAAGTCACCATTTCTAGAGCACGTTTTACAGTAACGTATCCTTCCAGTTGTATGTTGGTGGCTAGTATGAATCCTAGTCCTAGTGGGTATTTCAATGATCCCGATGCGCCAATGGCTACCTCCCAAGGGGAAATGAATCGGTATTTAAGCAAGATATCAGGCCCTCTTTTAGATCGCATTGACTTACATATTGAAGTCAACCCTGTTCCTTTTGAAAAATTGAGTGAAGAACGCAAAGGAGAAGCCAGTCACACTATTAGAGAACGCGTTATTGCCGCAAGATTGATACAGACGCAACGTTATCAGGAAAACGATACGATTCATTATAATGCGCAAATGGGAGTACGACAGATTAAAGAATATTGCCAATTACCCGATAGTGCCAATGCATTACTTAAAAATGCAATGGAGCGTTTAAATCTTTCTGCCAGGGCTTATGATCGTATTCTAAAAGTAGCTAGAACTATTGCTGATTTAGAAGGATTAGAACATATTAAAGATCATCATATCGGAGAAGCGATTCAATACCGTAGTTTGGATCGTGAAGGGTGGTTAGGGTAATTAGTTCCCTAATTTTTCCTTCAAGTATCTTCCTGTAAATGAATCTGGATTCATAGCCACTTCTTCGGGTGTTCCTACAGCTACAATAGTTCCACCTTTGTTTCCTCCTTCAGGGCCTAAATCAATTACATAATCTGCACATTTTATCAAATCAAGATTGTGTTCAATAACGATTACTGAATGTCCTTTCTCGATTAATGCATTTAGCGAAACGATTAGTTTTTGTATATCATGAAAATGTAAGCCTGTAGTAGGTTCATCAAAAATGAATAACACCTTATCTTTTGTAACTCCTTTTACTAGAAATGAAGCTAATTTGATACGTTGCGCCTCACCGCCAGAAAGCGTTGCCGAACTTTGCCCTAGTTGTACATATCCTAAACCAACATCTTGTAAGGGCTTTAAACGCTTAATAATTTTCTTTTGGTCTCTTTCTTGAAAAAATGCAATAGCATCGTCAACTGTCATTTTCAATACATCATCGATGTTTTTATCGTGAAATTGAATTTCCAACACTTCTTTCTTAAAACGTTTTCCTTTACACTGGTCACATTCTAAATGCACATCGGCCATAAATTGCATTTCGATAGTTACTTCGCCTTCACCCTTACAAGTTTCACAGCGACCACCATCAACATTGAAAGAAAAGTGTT
>JAHDEF010000080.1:0-4702 GCA_020628975.1 Aquimarina sp.
GAGGTAGATCACCAAATATTGGATATGCTTATTGAAAATACGCGTACTCCTTTTACAGATATTGCTAAGAAATTATTAATATCTGCTGGTACAGTTCATGTTCGAGTAAAGAAAATGGAAGAAGCTGGTATCATACAAGGGTCTTCACTAAGTTTAAATTACACCAAATTAGGTTATTCATTTATTGCTTATGTAGGTATTTTTTTACAAAATACTTCACAAACTAAATTTGTGTTAGAGCGTATAAATGAAATCCCTTACGTAACGGTTGCTCACGTTACTACTGGTAAATTCAATATTTTTTGCAAAATCCGTGCAAAAGACACTAATCACGCAAAAGATATTATCTTTATGTTAGATGATATTGAAGGAGTGTACCGCACCGAAACAATGATTTCTTTAGAGGAAAGTATTAACGATAAAAAACGTTTAATGCATTCTATCTTTAATGAAATGGACTAAATAAACTTTTTATATACTTATAGATGAGCAGAAAACCAAAAATAGAGCGTTTTAATCAAGACGTTCTATCGAAGTACCAGATATACAATAGTATTTTTATGACCTTGCCTTTCGACAAGGTTACTAATACTGGGGTATTACTTCCATTGTTTAAAGAAGTTTGTGATAGAGGGTTTGCAAACAAAAAAACACCAACACAAATTGTAGAAAGCTTTTTTAGTGAGTATCAACAAAATTTAACTGAAGACGATAAAAACACCTTGTTATTTCGTTTTATACAATATATTGAAAGGCAAGTAGTGCTTTTTGATGCCATTGAAGATGCTGCCTTTACAGAGGTAAACAATATGGACGGTAGGGGTACTTTACGAAGTATTAAAGAAGAAGCTTTTGAGAAAGGAAAAATTGAGCAAATGCGCAATTTTTTATCGGACTTTAAAATTCGTCCTACATTAACGGCACATCCAACACAGTTTTATCCAGGTACTGTATTAGGAATTATTCGCGATTTAGATAAAGCAATTCGTAAAGACGATTTGCTAACCATAAAAAAATTATTAGCGCAATTAGGTAAAACGGCATTCTTTAAAAAAGAAAAACCATCACCATTAGACGAAGCTGTAAGTTTGATTTGGTATTTAGAGAATGTATTTTATAATGCTGTTAGTAATATTTACGATTATATAAAGGACAACATTTTTACAGATAAAGTTCCTTTCAATAATGATATCATAAATTTAGGATTTTGGCCAGGAGGTGATAGGGATGGAAATCCGTTTGTGACTACTGAAATTACCATTCAAGTTGCAGAAAAATTAAAGTCTTCTATTTTATCTAACTATTATAAAGATGTTAGAAAGCTAAAGCGTAGAATTACTTTTGCTGATCTTCCTGAAAAGATTAATAATTTAGAGCTTAAATTATACCAAAACATCTATTACCCTTCAAAAGAAACTGATTTTACGTTAACTTATTTTAAAAATGAATTAAACGCCATTCGTATTTCTTTAATTGAAGAACATAATTCTTTATACTTAAACGAATTGAATGGATTGATTAATAAAGTCAATTTATTCGGATTCCATTTCGGTACTTTAGATATTCGCCAAGATTCGCGCGTACATCATAAAGTATTTATGGAGATCGTTAAAGATGCAGGCGGAAACTTATTTCCATCAAATTATAATGATTTAACGGAAGTAGAACAATGTAATATTCTTTCAGGAATAAAAGCAGCTGTAGATCCAGAACTTATTGGAGATGAAATGGCGAAAAAGACGCTAGGTTCTATTTATGCTATGAAGAAAATTCAAGCAGAAAATGGAGAAGCTGGTGCTAATCGTTACATCATTAGTAACAATCAAACGGCACTTAATATGCTAGAAGCATTTGCGATGATTCGTATGTGTGACTGGGCACAGCCAACGGTTGATGTTATTCCTTTATTTGAAACCATTCCTGATTTAGAAGTGGCCGATACGGTAATGGAACAATTATATAGTAACCCTGAATATATGGCGCATTTAAAGCGTCGTGGTATGAAACAGACTATCATGTTAGGTTTCTCTGACGGAACTAAAGATGGTGGGTATTTGATGGCGAATTGGGGTATTTACAAAGCCAAAGAAGCGATCACCGCAATGTCACGTAAATACGATATTAAAGTGGTATTTTTTGACGGACGTGGTGGACCACCCGCTCGTGGAGGAGGAAAAACTTCACAGTTTTATGCATCATTAGGGCCAACTGTTGAAGATGATGAAATCCAAATGACAGTACAAGGGCAAACCATTAGCTCTAATTTTGGTACGGTAGATTCATGTCAATATAATTTAGAGCAGCTTTTAGGTGCTGGAATTAGCAATGAACTTTTTGAAAATGCTAATGTTGTATTTACTGACGACAATAGGGCAGTAATGGAAGAGTTAGCTAATATCAGTTACAAAACCTATAGTGACTTTAAAGGGCACGAAAAATTCTTACCTTATTTGGAACGCATGAGTACGCTTAAATTTTATGCAAAAACAAATATTGGAAGTCGCCCATCAAAACGAGGAAGCAGTTCTGAATTAAAGTTTAGTGATTTACGAGCTATCCCTTTTGTAGGTAGCTGGAGTCAATTAAAGCAAAACGTGCCTGGTTTTTACGGAGTAGGTACAGCTATAAAAGATTTTGAAGATCGTGGTGAGTTTAATAAAGTCGTTAAACTTTATAATGAATCAAAGTTCTTTAAGGCATTGCTTGAAAATAGTATGATGAGTCTAACCAAATCATTCTTTGATTTGACGGCTTACATGCAAAAAGATCCTGAATTTGGAGCTTTTTGGGATATTATCCATGATGAATATAAGCTTACAAAACGTTTATTGTTGAAAGTTTCAGGTCACGAAGAATTGATGGAGAATGAACTAGCAGGTAAAGCTTCTATTCAAATCCGTGAAGAAATCGTTTTACCGTTGTTAACTATTCAGCAATATGCCTTGAAGAAAATTCAAGACATGCAGCGTGGAGATGGTGAAATTGATAAAGAAACATTTGAAATTTACGAGAAAATGGTTACCAGATCTCTTTTCGGAAATATCAATGCAAGTAGAAATTCTGCTTGATATTTAAAATTTATTTTATAAAATTCAAAAGCCATCCGTTAATTCGGATGGCTTTTTTGATGCTCAAACTACAGAGCAAAGATAAAGAAGTCAATACTTCAATATATAAAACATAAAGTTCCCCTTCGACCTCTTTTACTTTAAAAGGAAATTATTTCAAAAAATAAGGAGCATCACTTATTAATTTCCATTCATTATCAGCTGCCTTAACTAATAAAACTAGGGAAACCATAGTCGCTTTTTTTGATACATGTGTGACTTTAGCGCTTGCTAAATTACCATTGATTACAATGTTTTCGATAGTGGTGGCGCGCTCATAACCTCCCCATTCTTTAGATTTTATTTTTTTTAGATAACCAGATTTAGGCATAATACCCACCTTTTTACTACCAAACATTCTATTCATTATAATCCTGAAATTATCATCAAGTATTGCATCGATTGTGGTAATGTCACTCTCGTCTCCGGCTTTTGAAAATTTATGAATAACCTCTTCAATTGATTCGTTTGCATTTGTTTGTGCTGTACAGCTCATAGAAATTAAAAATAGACTAATGATTGAGATTAATTTTAAGTGTTTCATAATAGGTGTATTTATAAGGGTTATTAAATTTAATTAATGATGTGTCAAATATTGATACATCAATTGTTAGTTCAAAAAATTTTAAGACATATTTTTTCTAATTTTAGAAAGCACGCTACTTAAGGTTTCAAGTTCTGTTTGTGATATTCCTTTAGTGCTTAATTCTCGATGTTTATTTATTATTTTCATGTTTTCTGCCACAAAACTTATTCCTTTAGAAGTCAAACTAACACAATGCGCACGAGCATTATTAGCGACTTTCTTACGACTTATAAATCCTTTTTTTTCTAAAATCACTATGGTACGTGTAATAGCAGCAGGATCGCGGTATGACTTAATAGCTAGTTCTTTCTGTGTAAAATTTTCGTTTTCCGAAATAATTTTTAATACAATCCATTGTTCAATAGTTATTCCCAGATTCAATCTAGTCAATTCACTTTGTGAATAATGCTTAGCTACTTTTGTAGTAAGATCAATTTGGTATAATATTACTTCTTCTAGTTTCTTCATAAAAATTTTAACTAGTCAAATATAATAAATTAGTTGATATGTCAATTAATAAATATATGGCTGTTTCATTTTTCCAAATAAATTGAAAATAGACTTGAAACTATTTGGTGCCCGCCTTCATGGGGTATTTCTATTAATTTTGGGAATAGAGCTTTAAGTCTTTCTATTTGTTGCTGTAGTAATTCTGAACTAATCAAATTATCGTTTTCTCCAACAGTTAAAAAAACTTTGGTATGTTGTAAATGCATTACTTGTAAAGTCGTGATTTCTGCTGGAAATTTTCCTGAAATAATAATAAATCGATCACATTTGTTTTTTTTTAGGCCTAGCCAACGCGCAGCAATACTAACTCCTTGTGAAAAACCTAACACTACAAATTCACAGTGTTCAGGAATTTTTTCATTAACTATTATATGATCAACGTAGTTCAATATATTTTCTGTTTCTAAAACCGTGTTTTCTTTGGTTAACCAACAGGCACCAACTTTATTAAAAGACGTATCAGCATAATATTTTGATGGGGCTTGTGGACAAATAATAT
>JAHDEF010000080.1:4713-7793 GCA_020628975.1 Aquimarina sp.
CAGCGTTTAAAGTTTTAAAATGGTGTATAAAATAGCGACTTAGATAACCAAGCCCATGGAATACCAGCCAAACATATTTAGTGCTCGCTGTTAGCGTATTTAAAGTTTCATAAGTATTTGTATGTGTGTAAGCAACATGTTTTTGCATAAGTATTGGGTAAACTTTAATGGTTTAAAGTTCAATGTTTTTATTGAATTCCCGAAATTTGTTTTTAGATATATAGTGTTTATTTTAACTTTAAGTAGGCATTTTGATCACTAATTTGTGAATCAGAACATTTCAGAAAGCTGAAGAAAATGACTAAAGAAGAAAAGAAAATCAAGTTAGATAAGTGTAATGAAATGTGTAAAAACACACTGATGCACACGCTTGATATTGAGTATACAGATATTGGTGAGGATTTTGTGGAAGCTGAAATGCCAGTATCACCAAAAGTACATCAGCCAGAAGGTGTTCTACATGGTGGGGCAATGGTTGCTTTAGCAGAATCAGTAGGTAGTTTAGCTGCTTATATGTTTATTGACTACAAAAAATTCAACATTAGAGGTATCGAAATTAGCGCTAATCACGTAAAAACGGTTAGAGATGGTAAAGTCATTGCCCATGCAAAAGCCCTTCATTTAGGTAGAACTACGCAACTTTGGCAAATAATGATTCATAATGAAAATAAAGAGCTTATTTCAGCAGTAAAATTAACTACAATAGCTTTACCTAAATAATGACTATACCTTTACTTGAAAGTATTTCAAAAATAAGCCTTCAAAAAGAAAATCAATTGCCTTTTGTGTTGTTTGCTAAACCAGAAGAAACCCAAGTGACTGCTTTATTTCAGCAAAATAGCGATTTGCATTTAAGTAACGCTTTCGATGCTTCGGGCTTTGTTTTTGCACCCTTTGACACCCTAAATGAATTGCCTGTTTGGTTTTATAAGCAGTTTTGCAAAACATTTAAAATGGATACTTCTGAATTTAATTTCAAGAAATCGAAGTCTGTATTTCGAGAAAATGAATTGTACACGCAGTTATTCCATCAAAAAACAGTCTCTAAGGCTGTAGCTGAAATAAAAAAAGGAGCGCTATATAAAGTAATTATATCAAGAAAAGAAGTACAGCAACTAGATACACTTGATTTTATACAAGTTTTTCAAAATTTATGCATCGAGTATCCTAAAGCATTCAGATATTGTTGGTATCACCCTAAAGTCGGCATGTGGATGGGGGCCTCTCCAGAAACTTTAATTGATGTAAATCAAGGAAATTTTGAAACTATGGCACTCGCTGGCACACAAGCTTTCCAAGGTAAAACGGAGGTACTATGGGGAGAAAAAGAACAGCAAGAACAGCAAATTGTTGTTGATGCTATAGTTGCAGCTTTAAACTCAAAAAATGCGGTAACGAATATCGAAATTAAAGAAACCAAAACCCATAAAGCAGGATCATTATTGCATCTGAAAACACCCATTTCAGCACAGTTAAAAACAGAAAATTCACTTAAATCATTAATTGAAGTATTGCATCCAACACCAGCTGTTTGTGGGCTTCCGTATGTGTTGTCTAAAAAATTTATTTGTAATAACGAGGGGTACAAACGTAAATATTATACAGGGTTTTTGGGGGAAATTAATGACGCCAAAAACGCGCAATTATTTGTCAATTTGAGGTGCATGGAAGTTTTTGACACCCAAAAGAAAGTAGCTATTTATGTAGGGGGTGGAATTACAGCGGCATCGCATCCTGAGGCTGAATGGCACGAAACTGTCAATAAATCTAAAGTAATGAAACACATTTTATAAAGTATCATTAAATAAGAAGCGATACATTTGCGGCTATTGTATATTGTAATTAATGAAAATAGACGTTTTACAATCCGATATTCCAATAGTAGCTCAAGTTGTAGCTACATGTCAAACTTACGGCATAAAACACATTGTAATTTCTCCGGGCTCACGTAATGCGCCTTTAGCCATAAGTTTTAGCAATCATCCTTATTTTAAATGTTATAGCATTGTCGATGAGCGTTGCGCTGGATTTTTTGCGATGGGAATAGCACAACAACTTAACGAGCCAGTAGCTTTGGTCTGTACTTCTGGAAGTGCTTTGTTAAATTATTATCCTGCAATTGCTGAGGCTTATTATAGCCAAATTCCATTAGTAGTATTAAGTGCTGATCGCCCTAAAGAATTTATTGATATTGGTGATGGTCAAACCATACAACAGTCAAAAGTTTACAAAAATCATGTAGCGGCTCAGGTTGATTTATATAACGTAAAAACATATAATTCTACCATTAAACAGGATAATGAAACTTTACTGAATGAGGTTCTTCAAGCTTGCTTAAATAATAAATTACCTATTCATGTAAACATACCATTGTACGAGCCATTGTACAATACGATTAAAGTAACAGTTGAAGATCGATTTAACATCGATTTTAGTACTGAAAAGTATCTCTTTTCTTTGTCAAAAGAAGAAATTTCTATTTGGGAAAATGCTGAAAAAATTTTGGTTATAGTGGGTGTTTTGCCACCCAACAGTGTACAGGAAAAACTATTAAAAAAATTATTGGATTTACCTTCTGTAGTGGTATTAACGGAAACTACCTCAAATTTACATCACCCCAATATTATTCCTGGAATCGATAAATTAATTGCTGCTTTCAATGAAAACGAAAAGAAAGCATTTCAACCTGATTTATTATTAAGTTTTGGAGGAATGATTGTTTCTAAAAAGATAAAAGCTCTTTTAAGAAATTTTCAACCCCAAACCCATTGGCATATTGATGAATTAAGAGCCTATGATACTTATTTGTGTTTGACAAAACATTTTAAAACTTCAATTAATAAATTTCTAGAGCAATTACCTATAGCTTCTAGTAGCGATAGTAACTACCAACAAAACAGGCTTAATACCTTTAATAACTTAAGGAAAGGACACAAAAATTATTTAGCAGATATTCCTTATAGTGATCTTAAGGTTTTTGGAGAAATTTTTAATCGCTTAGAATCGAATATTTGCTTACAACTAAGCAATAGTTCTACAATACGTTATTCTCAGTTGTTTGATATTTCAAGCAAATTAGA
>JAHDEF010000081.1 GCA_020628975.1 Aquimarina sp.
ACTCGCAGCGCTACTACCAATACCGCTTCCAGCTTTGATTTTTTTATAAATTTCTATTTCGATACCAGTAGTAGTATCGTTTAATGCTTTTAGTTGATGTATTACAGCAACACTAGCTACATTTTTATCAGCTTCCATAGGAAGGTTTGCGCCTTCCAGTTTTGTAATGCGTACACCAGGAGTATTAGATAATGAAATAACCATTTCATCTCCAACCCCTTCTAAACAACATCCAAGCACATCGAAACCACACGAAAGATTCGCAACAGTTGCAGGAGCAAATACTTTTATTGATTTCATACCTTATTGCTTTCCGATTCGGATAATATCAGCGAAAATTCCTGAAGCCGTTACCGCAGCACCAGCACCAGCACCCTTAACAATTAAAGGTTGTTCTGGGTAGCGATCAGTAAAGAACAATACAATATTATCACTTCCTTCTAAATTATAAAAAGGATGATCTGAAGGAATATGTTGTAAACCAACAGAGGCAACGCCATCTTCGTATTGTGCTACATATTTCAAACGACAATCTTTTGCTAAAGCTTCATCTAAAATACCTTCGAAATGCGCTTCGTTTTTCTGAAGACTTTCAAAGAAATCAGGCACGTTATCGGTATCCAATGTTTCTTGAGGTAAGAACGCATTGTTTTTGATATCACTTAATTCTAATACATTTCCACTTTCACGGGCTAAGATTAAAATCTTACGTGCTACATCAACACCGCTTAAATCAATCTTTGGATCAGGTTCGGTATACCCTTCTTCTTTAGCTGCTTGTACGATATCGTGAAAAGTAACCCCTTTCTTGTAATAATTGAAAACGAAATTCAAACTACCTGAAAGTACAGCTTGAATTTTACGAACTCTATCACCAGAAGCGATTAAATTATTTAATGTGTCAATAATTGGTAATCCAGCTCCTACGTTAGTTTCGTATAAGAATGGAGCACCATATTCTCTAGATAATTCTTGTAATTCACTGTAATTAGCTTGAGTGTCAGCACAAGCAATTTTATTACAAGTTACGACACCAATACTATTTGCTAAATAGTTTTTATATACCTCTGCTATTTTTTCAGTAGCTGTATTATCAACGAAAATACTATTACGAAGATTTAAGGCTTTTGTTTTTTCAAAGAAACCTTGTGGAGAAGTGGGTTCTCCATTTTCTAAGGCTTCTTGCCAGTTGTTTAAATCTAAACCTTCGGCATTGAAAACCATTTTACGAGAATTCGAAACCGCAACAACACGAATGGTTAAACGTAGGTTTTCCTTTAAGTAATCTGCTTGCTGCGCTAATTGCTCAATGAGTTTCCCACCGACATTACCAACACCCGTTATGAATAAATTCAATTGTTTTGTGCTTTTCTCGAAGAATGCTTCGTGCAAAGAATTTAAGGCTTTATGAATATCATTTTTAGCAATCACAACAGATATATTCTTTTCAGAAGCTCCTTGTGCAATAGCCCTAATATTTACATTATTCTTTCCTAAAGTACTAAACATTTTACCGCTTAAGCCTTGGTGATTCACCATATTGTCACCAACTAAAGCTAATATGGCTACATCAGTTTCTACCTTTAAAGGAGAAACTTTTCCTTTTGAAATTTCAAATTCGAAAGCTTTATCGATAGCTACTTTTGCTTTTTCAACATCATTTAATTCAATCGCCAAACAAATTGAATGCTCAGAAGAAGCTTGTGTGATTAATATAACATTAATCTTTTCTTGATATAAGGTTTCAAATAAACGTTTAGAGAATCCTGGTATACCAACCATTCCTCCACCTTCAAGCGTAATCACAGCAATATTTTCGATATGACTGATTCCTGTTACGGCTTGTTTTCTATTTGATACTTCACGAGTAATTAGTGTACCAAAAGCTTCTGGTTCGAAGGTGTTTTTTATATAGATTGGAATATTTTTTTCCAATACAGGTTGAATCGTTGGAGGGTAAATCACTTTGGCACCAAAATGAGAAAGCTCCATCGCTTCATGATATGAAATATGAGAAACAGGTTTGGCTTGTTTTACAGCTCTTGGGTTCGCTGTAAACATTCCGCTAACATCTGTCCAAATCAATAATTCTTCAGCAGTTACTGCTGCAGCTAAAATTGCCGCTGTAAAATCTGAACCTCCGCGACCTAATGTCGTTGGTTCACCTGCATCAGTACGCGCAATAAAACCAGGGAATAAGGTAATACGTGCTTTGTTTGATACAGCGTATGTGTTTATTTTTTCATTAGTGATTTCATAATTCACCGTTACTTTTTCTGCAGGGGTAACGGTAATGAAATCACGAGAGTCTTGAAGTGCTAAATCTAATCCTTTAACTTTAGCTGATTCAGAAATAATATATGAAGAAAGTATTTCACCAAAACTTGCGATTACAGACGATGTTTTAGGGGAAAGTTCACTTAATAAATAAGCGCCTTCACATAAAGATTCTAATTCATTTAGTTTAGACTTTACTGTACTAATTACTCCACTTTGAGAAGTAACAGGAATCAACTCTCGAACTGTATCTAAATGACGCTTTTCGATTTCTGCTAAAGTTTCTTTGTATGATGAATCGTTATTAGCAGCTTGCGCTCCAGATTTTAATAGTAAATCTGTTACTCCACCTAATGCAGAAACCACTACAAATAATGATTTTTTTTCACTGTGTGAAGCAACAATTTGTAAAACTTGATTTATAGTCTGTGCGTTTGCAACAGAAGAACCTCCGAATTTTAGAACGTTCATATGGTATTTTTTAAATCCACTTTGTGGATGAGTAAATTATAGAATGATTTGAAGTGAAAACACTTAACGTGTTTTCTCAGGACGAAAAGAATGTGAAATTAACCCCAAAGGGTTGTAGTTGTAGCTCCAGAAAGGGTTGCCACACTTACAAATACATCGAATTTTCTTCCTAAAATCATTTTTTCAATTTTAAGTGCCAAAAATAGTGTTTTTTCTTTATTAGTTAAGCCTTGTTGATTGTTAGTTGTTCGTGAAATATTGATTGTATCATTTCTGCCTTTTAAAGGATGAAAATACTTGTTGTTTTATATACCTAACTTCTATTCTAGTATACCTTTTACGTGGTAGATTAATATCTATTAAACATAAGTTACCGACTACAAAAATAGGCCCTTCCTTTAAAATCCTTTTTTTAAAACACTTCAAAAACAATTAACACACTCAAAAACAACAAACTAAACAAAACCTATTTATTTTGGCACGCTGTTTGAAAACGTTATAGTGTTCGGTTTCAACAAATGAAACAAAGTCCCATTAAAACTGAAGATTATGAAGAAGGTCATTTTTTTATTTACAAGTCTATTATTAATGAGTTTCTCGGCTACGGCTTACGATAACTACAATAAACCATTCGTTTTTTTAGAAAACGGAATTGAATTTGCCGTATTTAAAGACGGGCAATTTGATTTTAATATTCTGAATCCTGTTAGAAATTACGGACACGTAAGCATACAAACTAGAAATATTAATTTCAGCTTTAATACGGGGCATAATTACGATGCATTCGTAC
Source organism: Aquimarina sp. (assembly GCA_020628975.1). Lineage (GTDB taxonomy): Bacteria > Bacteroidota > Bacteroidia > Flavobacteriales > Flavobacteriaceae > Aquimarina. Next base: position 3,539 of record JAHDEF010000081.1, read on the forward strand.
AATACGATGATTACGGAGCTGTATTACAAATTGAAAATACCACTATCGATTACGATTATTTCGGGAAAGTAAGACGTATCGGTAATGTGCATCTTTACTACAATCCCGCTGGCTTAGTATCGGGAATAGGTAACCTGCACATAGCCTATAATAATGGTTATGTAGCACATTGTAGTGGTTATGTTAATAATTACAATGTCAATTATGGTTTTAGACCACACCATCGTTACTACCGTGTTCCTCCAGTAAATCGTTGTGTGGTGTACACAAGACCTTACCGTAGAAATTATATTGCTAATCGTTATGATTACGTAGTTTATAGAAGAAATTACCATAACAATTTCTATCATAGACCTTACAGAAGCAGAAATTATTACCGACCAGGTCAGCATATAACTAGAAGAGCTGTAGCGACAAATGCAGGAAGATTTAACAATCATCCTGCTACTAATTACAACAGAAAAAAAGTAATTGTTAATAACTCGCCAAACAGAAAAGCGTATAGTCGCCATAATTCGACTTCTAGAAACTACGAACCAAAACGTACATACAGCAGCCAAAGTCACAAAAGCAAAAGTTATGAAAGAAGTAACAAAACGAACTCAAGGACTTATGCTAACAATAGAAGTAATACGAACAGCACATTTTCAGAACGCTTTAGCAGAAGTAATTCCAATTACAAAGCTACACCGCAAAGAAAATATTCAACTAAAAAAGTAGTGGCTTCTACAGAAAGTAGCCGAAGCTATAGAAGAAGATAGTTTTTAGAGTTTTAAAATAATTTTCAGGGATTGACAGTCTAAAATCTTGACAATAGCTCAGTTTTTATCATATAAAAATGATTTGAACTGAGCTATTTTCATTAAAAAAACCAAAAAAAATTAATGATCTAAAAAAAGATCTATTTGTTGTAAAAATTGATTTTCGTCGTTTAAAAATTTAATTTCTATGGGGATATAGAATAACTTTCCTTTAAGAATTTCAATATCTTTCAAACGCATAAAATCTTTTTCAGTGGTTAGAATTTTATTCATTTTAGAAAAACCCTGAATTTCTTCAGCTGTGAAATTGTGATGATCTTTAAAATGATGGTGCTGAAATTGAGCCTGCTTTTCCTTTAAAAAATCAATTAGCGGAATCGGATTGGCAATACCTGTTATTAAATGAAAACTTTCTTCAATAAATGTTTTTAATTGAATTTCTTCTACCCCATTTACAGCATCTTCATAAGCAATACCTGTAAAATATAATTTTTGATAGCTTTCTAATTCCAAGCGTTGTTTAATCGTATTTTTTTCTTTATCAGAAAGCGTAAGTGGACACTTAGTTACCATAATAATATCAGCCCTTTTGACTGCTGATTTGGGTTCTCGCAAATCACCTGCTGGCAAACTTAAATCATCAACATATAATTTATAATAAGGTGTAAGCACTATTTGCAATCCTGCTTTTACTTTTCGATGCTGAAAGGCATCATCTAAAATAATACCCTGTAATTCAGGAGAAATTTCTTTTAACTGCTTAATCCCATTTCTTCGATCAGCATCAACCGCTACGGTTATCTGGGGATAATTAATTTTAAATTGCAAGGGTTCATCACCGACTTCATAAGCTTTACTAGAGGAAGTCAGCATTTGAAAGCCTTTTAATTTTCTTCCATAACCACGACTTAAAGTAGCTAGTTTATACGTTGAAGAAAAATGTTTTAGCAAATAATCTACAAAAGGCGATTTACCCGTACCGCCAACACTAATATTACCTACAGTGATTATAGGTATATCATAGGTTGTACTTTTAAAAATCCCCCAATCATAAAACTTCTTCACAAAAAGACTTCCCAAATAATAAAAGGGAACGAAGGGCAATAACCAAGGGCGTGATAATTTCATGTTTACAAAAATATCTAAATATGAGTATTGATTTATGGGCTTATTCAGTTATTTTGTATTCCGAAGAAATCTACATCATAATGCTTAAAATTAATTTCTTCAAAATTCATCAAAATTTACAGAAATGACTATAAACGACGTTATTAATGCTTTTGAAAGTGAAGTTCCAATTTCTTATGCTGAAGATTTTGATAATGTAGGCCTTTTGGTAGGAGATAAATCAAATGAAGTAAGTCGGATTTTGATTACCCATGATTGCCTTGAAAATGTTATAAATGAAGCTATTTCCTTAAAATGTAATTTAATTTTTAGCTTTCACCCGATTGTATTCAAAGGTTTAAAAAAAATAACTGGGAAAAATTATGTGGAACGTGCTATTATAAAAGCTATACAACACAACATTGCTATTTATTGTATGCACACAGCATTAGACAATCATTGGCAAGGCATAAACGATATGATGTGCGAGCAATTAGGTTTGGAAAATCGAAAAATATTAATCCCCAAAAAAGAAACCATTTGTAAGCTAAATACTTACATACCAAATAATCATTTAGAAACTGTACGAAACGCATTATTCGCTGTTGGCGCTGGGGCTTTAGGTAATTATGAAAATTGTAGTTTCGTTACAAAAGGCGTAGGATCGTTTCAAGGCAATAAGCATTCATCACCAACCCTTGGGCAAAAAGAAGTGTTTCATCAAGAAGCAGAAACTCAACTTCAATTGACGTTTGCTTCGCATCTAAAATCGAAAGTAATTGCTTCACTATTAGCTTCACATCCTTATGAAGAAGTTGACTATGAAATAACAACATTAGAAAACAGCAACCAAAAAATCGGCTTGGGGATGGTAGGAGAACTACCTAAAGCGCTTTCGGAAACAGAAGCTTTACAATTAGCGCAAAAAACGTTTCATTCTAAAGGAATACGACACAGCGCCTTTACAGGGAAAAAAGTTAAAAAAATTGCTGTTTTGGGAGGAAGCGGAGCATTTGCTATTGAAGCAGCTAAAGCTGCTGGCGCAGACTTGTTTTTAACGGGAGATATTAAATATCATGAATTTTACCAAGCAGAAAACAAGCTAGTGATTGCCGATATTGGACATTATGAATCGGAATGCTATACAAAACAATTAATTCATTCCATTCTTATTAAAAAAATACCTAAATTTGCGCCTGCCTTTAATTTAGGCAATATATTGATATCAAGTATAGACACCAATCCGATTAAGTATTTTTAATTTATTATGGCTACAAAAGAAGTTACTGTAGAAGAAAAGTTGAGAGCCCTTTATGATCTACAACTTATTGATTCACGTATTGATGAAATTGCTTTAATCCGCGGAGAACTTCCTTTAGAGGTACAGGACTTAGAAGATGAAGTAGCTGGATTGAATAAGAGATTAGAAAAGCTTAAATCTGAAGTTGACGAATTGGACTCGGACATCAAAGGAAAGAAAATTGCCATTGATGAATCTAAAGAGCTAATTACGAAATATAAGGAGCAACAAAAAAATGTTCGTAATAATCGTGAATTCAATTCTTTAAGTAAAGAAATGGAATTTCAAGAATTAGAAATCGAACTTTCTGAAAAACACATCAAGGAGTTTAAAGCTAAAATTTCTCATAAAAAAGAGATTATAGAGCAAACAGAAGAGAAAATTGCTTCTCGTTCTTCTCATTTAGATCATAAGAAGGCAGAATTGAATGATATTCTTGCTGAAACTCAAAAAGAAGAAGAGGCTTTATATAAAAAATCTGATGATTTTTCAGCGAAAATCGACGAGCGTTTAGTAAATGCTTACAAACGTATTCGCGCTAATGTAAAGAATGGTTTAGCTGTAGTGCCTATCGAAAGAGGTGCATCTGCGGGTTCTTATTTTACAATTCCACCACAAATTCAAATGGAAATTGCTGGTC